>JANRLM010000062.1 GCA_033762595.1 Rickettsiales bacterium | reverse complement strand
AAAGAAGCAGAAATATTGAAAGTCTAAGGGAATTAGGCGTTAGGAATTGAGAGTTGTTAATAATTATCCGTCATTGCGATTGAGCTTTAGCAAAAGAACCAATCTCAGTGTTTTTAATCTCCCAAGATCACTTCACTCGCTTAGGCTCGTTCGTGATGACAAATATAATAACCCCTAAACCTCAACCCCCAATGCCCAACCCAAACCACATCGCAATAATAATGGACGGCAATGGCAGGTGGGCAAAGCAAAATAGTAAATCCACCAAAGAAGGCCATCGGAGAGGTGCGGAAAGAGCCAAAGAGACAATAAAACTCTGCTTAGAGAAAAGGATTAGTTTTTTAACGCTTTATGCTTTTTCTTCTGAGAATTGGTCGCGTCCAAAAGATGAAGTTACTGACATCATTGATTTACTTAGGTTTTACCTCTCTGATGATGCGGAAGCTCTAATCAAAAAGAATATCGCAATTAAGTTTATTGGCGATATTTCAGCCTTCCCAAATGATGTTCAGATAAGGGCAAAAAATATTGAGGATAAATCTTCTGCGTCACCAAAATTATCGGTGAATATTGCTTTGAATTATGGTAGCAAACAAGAAATTACTAATGCTGTAAAAGCATTAATTTCAGGCAATATTGAGGCAAGCATTGAAGCAATTGAAAGTAACTTATATACTGCAAAAATTCCTGATCCAGACTTGTTAATTAGAACCGGTGGAGAAAAACGCCTTAGTAATTTTCTACTCTGGCAATCAGCTTATACTGAGCTATATTTTTGTGATGTTCTATGGCCTGATTTCAACAAAGAGGAATTTGAAAAAGCGATTGAAGATTTTTCAAACCGAGAGCGAAGATTCGGCGGTAGGTAATTTTTTCCTACCACCGAATCAAATTAAGATATTATTTTATAGAAGCCATTTTGCCAACGATACCGCTGTTAGCATCTTTAAGAACTTCTAAGCTCACTGCCTTATATTTAGATGGATTAGCTTTAACAGTGAATGATCTTGTTTGGTTAGTGCCACCACCCATTAATGCAGAAGCCAAGTTAAGAGCTGTTTCTGTTGCTTTATATGCATCAGATGAAGTGCTAATAACCTCTCCAAATTCTTTAGTAGAGTAAACTGGCTGACCAACAGTTATATTGCCATTAGCTGGAGAAAAAGGACTTCCATTTCCACCAATCAAGTTAAGTTTACTGCCCGGCGTAACAGTTATACCCTGACCAACTTGAAGCGTTGAATAGCTAACCCCGCTATCACCTTCAGCATTTGAGAAATCAACAATGTAGGTTACGCTAAGAATTTTTTTCTTAGTTTTCTCAGCTATATTAGATGCAACAATTGTTGGGTTTCCAAAACCAAAACCGCCTGTGATATTAATATTATCACCTAAGAAAAACCTTATTTTTCCTAGTTCTTTAGGCTGGAAATATTTTGTAACATTTGTTGTAGAAATTAAGCCACCTTGATTATCAACATATGGTGTGTCATAAGTTTTTGTTTCAGAGAAATCTTTATCTTTAAGAATTTCACTTGATGGAGAAACCTTGAAGCCCTTTGCTTTTAACTGAGCAACAAAATCTTTGTATGCTTGTTCTGCAATTTCTTGTCTGATGCTATCATTAACACCAGTTAAATCCATTTTAGCAGAAGATTTACCGCCAAAACCGCCACCCATTAAGCCACCTCTAGCTTGTGAACTATCAGTTTTTTTCTCTACGAAACCAACTTTGAAACTTGCGACAACAACTTCTTCAGTGCCTTCAAAAGCACCTTTGCTTTCAACTTTAAGGTCATCTTCCTTCATCAAACCGAAGATACCTCCTGTTCTTTCGCCTGGTTTAATAACCCCATCTGACTTGCCTACTGAGCAAGATGTAATGACTGCCGAAGCAAATAAAATTGTGAGTAGTTTTTTCATATATCAATAATGTTTTTAATTAATAAAATGTAATCAAATTTTTTATAGAAAGTTAAATTGATTGTCAATTAATCCATTCTATAATTTGGGGCTTCTTTGGTGATGGTTACATCGTGAGCGTGGCTCTCTTTAAGGCCTGCAGGAGTGATTTTAACAAACTCACAATTTTTCTGCATCGCTGAAATATTTGCATTACCAGTATAACCCATCGCTGAGCGAAGCCCACCTACAAGCTGGTGAATAACCGCTGAAACCTCCCCTTTATAAGGAACTCTACCCTCAACACCTTCTGGCACGAGTTTAAGCTGATCTTTAATATCCTGCTGGAAATATCTATCCGCTGAACCCCTTGCCATTGCACCAATAGAGCCCATTCCACGATAGGTTTTATAAGAACGCCCTTGATATAAAATCACTTCCCCTGGGCTTTCAGCAGTACCTGCGAAGAGTGAGCCTATCATCACAACATCTGCACCGCCGGCAATCGCCTTAGCAAAATCCCCAGAGAATTTTATTCCACCATCTGCAATAACCCTAACTTTATGCTTTTTAGCCACTTCTGAGGCTTCCATAATCGCAGTTAATTGTGCAACGCCGACCCCCGCAACTATTCGTGTAGTGCAGATAGAACCTGGCCCCACGCCAATTTTGACAGCATCAGCACCAGCTTCAATCAAGGCTTTTGCCGCCTCTTTTGTAGCAATGTTTCCACCAATTATCTGCGATTTTGGATATAATTTTTTAATTTTTGTAACCGTATCCAAAACATTTTTTGAGTGGCCGTGAGCCGTATCAACAATTATCGCATCAACTTCAGCTTCAATTAAGGCTTTTGCACGCTTAATGCCATCATCACCAGCACCAACTGCAGCAACCACACGCAAACGACCTAGAGAATCTTTGGTTGCATTTGGGAATTTCTGCGATTTTTCAATATCCTTAACGGTTACTAAACCAATGCATTTATATTGTTTATCAACTACAATTAATTTCTCAATTCTGTATTTGTGTAGCAATTTTTTAGCTTCATCAATACCAACGCCATCTTTGATAGTAATAAGATTTTTACTCGTCATTAAATCTGCAACTTTTTGCTTTTTATCAGTTGCGAAACGAACATCTCTATTAGTTATAATGCCAAGCAATTTGCCCTTTTCATCAGTAACTGGAATGCCCGAAATATTATTACTTTCCATTAAAAACAGAACATCTGAAAGCGTTGCAGTTGGTGAAATTGTTATCGGATTAACCACCATTCCAGATTCAAATTTCTTAATTTTGCGAACTTCATTTGCTTGTTCTTCAATCGTCATATTCTTATGCAAACAGCCGATTGCACCATTTTGAGCCATAGCGATTGCAAGGCGTGCTTCAGTAACTGTATCCATAGCCGCAGAAATCAAAGGAACACCAAGCTTTATGGAGTTAGTTAGAAAAGTTGCGGTATCAACTGATGAGGGGTGAACCTCACTAAAAGCGGGCTTTAGAAGTACATCATCAAAAGTAACAGATTCAGAAATTCTAGAGTTTAAGTTACCAGAATTATTTTGAGAAGAATTTTTCATGCAATCAAAAGTTTATATGATTGCACGCCCGTATAGCATTTAAGCAGATAAATTGGAAGGATTATTTTTTAAGGCGGGATATTAGTATCATTTAATTTTTCATTTTCAAGTTCTGCGGTGATTTCATTGAGTATATCTTTATCAATAAAATCTTCGTCCCAGCCGAATTTAGTAAAATCAACTTCATTGGGCTTGATTAAACCTTTCTCAAGCTTGGCGAGAATAATAGCTTTTTCGGCCTCTTCAATATCGTCTAAATCAAGTTCATCAGAGATTTTTTGTGGGGGAATTTTCTCTGCAGGGAAAATTTCATCGGGATTTTCTGATAAAATCTCCTGCTCTTTTTCTATGATTTTAAGAAGCGAACTAGAAAGCTTGTTAATGATGTTAGCAGAATTACTAGTATTTTTGAGATAGTCAAATTCCTCATCATTATGATTATTTTGCGAAACATATTCCTCCAGATTGCTGAAAATAGCCGATATTATCTTGCGAGATTTTCGTAAGATTTCCTCGTGTTCATTGCGGGTTTGTAAATATTTTTGTTTCATAGGTTGGTATTGGGGGTTTTACTCATTTAGCTATAGGAGGGGGCATAATTGGTTTTTGGTCGTTAGTCTTTGGAAAAAGCCCCCCTCTTAATCTCCCCCCGTAAACAGGGGGAGAAATTTTTCCAGTTTCTAGCACCTAATTCAATTATGGAACGAAAAAATATAAAGCGGAAGGGGGGGGATAAATGAAAATATCTAAGACGATTAAATTTTATTCTCTTGCTAAATTTTTCTTAATCTGTTTTTTATAATGATAAAAATTACATAAATTTATGAGCTTAAGCCGGTTAATAATTAAAGCATCGCTTAAAAGCCTTGATAGGAATGCTTTCAAATATAGCTATAAAAGTTTAATTCTACTTTTTGCAGTTTTCGTGTGCTTGTATCTCGGCATTATTCAAGCAGATAGATACGCCTCAACTGCAAAAATTGTTGTAAGCCAATTAAATAATTTGGAATCAAATAATATAAATCTATCAAGTATAATCTCTGGAAACACCAGCAAAACTGATGATTCTGCAATTATTGTGGAATATATCAAATCAAAAGAAATGATGAATTATCTTGATGAAAAACTTGATTTGAAAAAAATGTTTTCAAGAAGTGAAGCTGATTTACTATCAAAATTATCCCAAAATTCTGATGAAGATGATTTATATGATTTTTATTTGAGTTTTCTAAAGCTAAGGGTTTCAAGTGATTCACCGATTATAAATATTGAAATGCAAGGTTTTATACCTGAAGATTCTGAAAAAATTTTGGAGCTAATTATAAAACAATCTGAGCAATTTATTAATAAAATATCTAAAACAACTGCACGCCAACAGCTTGATTTTATTAGGCAGGAAGTCGCAATTTCTGAGGAAAAAATAATTACCGCACAGGAAGATTTGCAAAAAATTCAAGAGAAATTCAACGCTCCAGACCCAACTGCTGAAGTAACCTCAGTTGTTTCAAGGGTTTCAGATTTAGAACAACAATTATCTCAGAAAGAAATAGAGCTAAACCAGCTAATGGCCTATATGTCGCCACTTTCAGTGAAAGTTAGAAATCTAAGAAGGGAAATTGAAGTTATTGAAAGCGAAATTGAAAAACAGAAAAAGCGAGTTATCAAGAAAAATGACATCACTGATATTGAAAATGTTAATATGATGTTTGAATATAAAAATATGGAACGCAAGCTGGAATTTGCGATTGAAGCCCACAGAGCCGCCCTTTCAGCACAGGAAAAAGTTCGCACAACTTCTGCACAAAATCTCAAAAAATTAGTGGTGATAACTGGCCCTTCAACTGAAATTAATGCAAGTTATCCAAGAAGAGTTTATAATATTTCCTTGTTTTTATTTTGTTTAGGATTGATATATTATATTATAAAAGCTACATATTCCGCAGTAATGACGCATAAATCAATTAATTAGTTTCAAATGGAAGCACAAAAAATCGTAAAAATCGGTAAGATTAATATGTCAAACGAACTACCATTCGTTTTGATTTCAGGCCCTTGCCAAATGGAGAGTGAGTCCCACGCGATGATGGCAGCGGAACACCTAGTTAAAGTAACCTCAAAACTTGGTATTCCTTATATTTATAAAAGCTCATTTGATAAGGCAAACCGCACTTCTCTTAATGCTAAAAGGGGTTTTGGTTTAGAAAATTCTCTTGCTGTTTTTGAAAAAGTTAAGAAAACTTTTGGTTGCCCAGTTCTTACTGATGTTCATAATGAAGAACAATGTAAAATTGCTGCGGAAGTGGTTGATGTGCTTCAAATTCCAGCGTTTTTATGTCGTCAAACTGATTTATTAGTTACTGCTGCCAAAACTGGCAGGGTGGTGAATGTTAAAAAAGGGCAGTTTTTAGCCCCTTGGGATATGAAAAATGTCGTTGAAAAAGTTACTGGCTCTGGCAATCCAAATGTTGTTGTAACTGAGAGAGGCTCTTGCTTTGGTTATAATACTTTAGTTACAGATTTTAGGGGCTTACCTATTATGGCGGAGCAAACTGGCTGCCCAGTAGTGTTTGATGCAACGCATTCAGTGCAACAACCCGGTGGACAAGGCAAAGCAAGTGGCGGTGATAGAAGATTTGTTGAAACACTTTCTCGCGCGGCAATTTCTGTTGGTGTTGCTGGCATATTTATGGAAAGCCACAATGACCCTGATAATGCACCATCTGATGGGCCTTGTATGGTTAAATTTTCTGATATTGAAGAACTCCTAAAACGCTTACAAGAGTTTGATATTGTAGCAAAAAGGAAGTAAAAAAAGCCAGACTATTAATAAAATTAGGGTAACTTAAATCACCATTTGTCACTCCGCATTTATTGCGGGGTTAATGTTTGAAAGTGTTTCTAAGTCTAATTTTTGAGCGTGTTTTGTAATTAACCCAGCAATATATGAGGGGTGACATTAAAGAGAAAAAACAGCAGATAACTTATAAAATCTATACTTACCTAACGATACATTTAAGAGAGTGGAGTATTATATAGAAAGTTGCGTTTAATTACTTATGCTTCATTCAGAGCTTAGATAGAAATAATATATTTGAAGTAGTATATTAATTCTATAATCTTGCTTCGCTCAATATTACGCTAAGCAAAACTATTATTAACTTAAAGCATCAACGGCTTTTTTAATTCTTTCTAATGCGTTTGATAGAATTTTATCAGAAGTTGCATAAGAAATTCTGAAATATCCCTCAGACCCAAAAGCAATGCCTGGAACAACAGCAACAAGATAATCTTCAAGCAAGTAAGATGCAAAATCAGAATCATTAGCAATAATCTTTCCGCTTGGCGTTCTTTTACCAATTATACCTTTGCAACTAGGGAAAACATAAAACGCACCTTCAGGAGTTTTGCAAGAAAGACCATTAATATTATTAAGACCTCCAACAACTAAATCTCTCCTTCTTTTGAAAGATTCATTTCTTGGTGCTAAAAATTCTTGCGTTCCATTTAATGCTTCAACCGCCGCCGCTTGAGCGATAGATGATGGGTTTGAAGTTGATTGTGATTGTAAAGTTGCCATTGCTTTTATCAAATCAACTGGCCCTGCACCATAACCAATTCGCCAGCCTGTCATTGAATATGCTTTTGATACGCCATTAATAGTAATTGTTCTTTCTTTTAATTTTGGTTCAACCTCAACGATCGTGTGGAACTTAAATCCATCATAAATAACATGCTCATAAATATCATCGCTCATCACATAAACATTTGGGTGCTTGAGAAGAACATCTGCAATCGCACGAAGTTCACCAAAATTATAAGCAGCACCAGTTGGGTTGCTTGGAGAATTAAGAACTAACCATTTTGTTTTTTCAGTAATTGCATTTTCTAATTTTTTTGCAGTGAGTTTGAAATTTGTATCATCACCACATTCAACAAAAACTGGTGTGCCACCTGCAAGATTAACAATATCAGGGTAAGAAACCCAATAAGGTGCAGGAATAATTACTTCATCACCAGCATTAAGCGTTGCAAAAAATGCATTATAAATAACTTGCTTGCCACCAGTGCCAACAGAAATATTTTTTGTTTCGTAATCAAGATTATTCTCTCTTTTGAATTTCGCTACGATTGCTTTTTTTAATTCAGGCGTGCCATCAACTGCGGTATATTTTGTATCGCCTTTATCAATTGCAACTTTTGCTGCTTGCTTGATATTATCAGGGGTATCAAAATCTGGCTCGCCAGCACCTAAGCCTATTACATCTTTTCCAGCTGCTTCTAATTCTTTTGCTTTAGTGGTTACCGCAATTGTAGGGGAAGGTTTAATTTTTTTCATTGTATCAGAAATAAAAGCCATACTAAAACCCTTTGAGTTGTTTGTTTTCTTGCGGTTTATAGCGATACAATAAAATTATGCAAGACCAAATTTTTATGTTTTTTTGTTAAGAGAAAACAATCTTTGCAACAAAATTCATGCAAGAAAAAAATTTTATAATAAATTTGAAAAATTTCTTTGCATCTCTAAAACTCTTGGAAAACCAAGGTTTTTTCTGTATATAAAAAAATAGTGATAGATAATTTTTGAACTAATAAAAAAAACTTGTGATTAAAAAAACACAAATGATTAAGTAAATAATAAAAATTTTAATTAAAAGTAATTTGAAAATTTATTAGCAAGATTTTTTTTGTTATATTGCATTCAGGAAAAGTGTGAAAGTATTTGCACTAAGTACGCCGAATATGTCACTGGTGGGATAATCGGAACTAATCAAATGGAGATTAACATGGCTGCAAAAAAAGCTGCAAAACCTGCAAAAAAAGCTGCTGCAAAAAAACCAGCTGCTAAAAAACCAGCAAAAAAAGTTGCTAAAAAGAAATAAATCTACTTAAAGTAGGTTTAATATAGGCTCTTGGATATTTTCAAGAGCCTTTTTTATTTGTGGAATATCTATCAAAATAAATAATTAGAAATTATCAAAGCCGTATTTTTCTTTTAGCATTTCTTGAACATCTGGCGGAACTGAATCACCATAACCAGAGATTATAATCTTGCCGTAATCCTCCAAATTATAACTATCACCTGATTTATGTTTAAGAAAAGCATCTTTCTTTTCTTTATCAACTAATATAAAATACCAAGCATTTCTTCCAGTTATATCACGACCAGTAACTTTATAACACAAATCACCACGACTATTAATTAGGTGATCCATAAAAGATTTTTTTTCAGTGGCGAATCCTTCCTTGCTATCATTATCTTCATCAGAATTATCATCAGATTTTTTTGCAAGCTCTGAAATTCCTTTTTTTTCTTTAACTTCTTCTAAGGGGCTTTTCTTTTTAGCAAATTTTTCTGCGAATGAGGTTTTTTCTTCCATATCAACTATGAGTTAAATTTTCTCTATGATAGCAGAAAATGATAATAAAAATCAATGTAATAATTAATTGATGTAGTTTCTGATACAGAAAATATCCAAATTATGTTATTTGAATTTATATGAAGCAATCCAGAAACATCTCAGGTCTACCTTATAAGGCAATTAACAAGCTCTTAAACTTGAATTTAGAGCATGATGTTGTGCATTTAAGTGGCAGTGTTATTGTTCATGTAAAGCGAAAACATCCAGAATATAAATATGCGATAGGAAAAATTGACGAAGTAATAAAATCACCGGATTTTATAGGGCAATCGCCTGATCATATAATTAATTTTGAAGTTATAAAAAAATTCAAGAAAAATTATGTTTTGGTGGCAATTTCATCAAGGAAAGATAGGAGGGGTGATTATCCTGTAATGTCAGCTTATGTTATTTATGAAAATACTATTCAAAAAAGGCTAAGAACTTCACAGATAGTAGAAGTGTAAAAAGGCACCCGAAAGTGCCTTTTTATCTAGGTAGGGTGCTAGTTCCTACATCTCTTGGCTGAATTACAGTTAATTACCATAACCAGTTAGTTACCCTTTTTATGGTGCGTGAGGAAGCCGTTCTCACCTCTAGACAAAATTATAATAGAATATTTTTTTATAAATATCAAATATTATTAAATGATTTTTGTTTAATAGTTAACTATTTTAATAAGTCAGTGTAGGGTTTTGCAGTCTTGTTGATAATAATTATCAAAATTAGCTTGACAAAGGGGTGATAATTATTATTAATCTCGCTGATAATGATTATTATTGACTAAAATCAATTAGTAATTTGAAATGTTTATCTAATAAAAAAGCAAAAAAATAAAATTATGACTAATAAATTAAATAAAATTTTCCTTCTTTCTGCATCTATATTTATTGCAAGTTCTGCAAGTGATGCACTCGCAAGAACGCCAAAAGATAAAGGTTTTAGCTTAGATACGGTAACGGTTGTAGCAACAAAAAACAAAAGGGATATCAAAGAAGTTCCGAATATGGTTTCGGTGGTTGATGCAACTCAAGAAGGTTTGAACCTAAGCACTAATATAAGTGATTTAACTAGAAATGTAACTGGCTTAAACTTTGTGGGTGGGCCTGTTAGAAGTGGTCAAACCCCAAATATGAGGGGTTTTGATTCTACCAGTTTATTAATCACGCAAGATGGTAGAAGGCTGAATTTTGAATCTGTTCACGATGGCAGATTTTTCGTTGATCCATCAATGTTAAAAAGGGTAGAGGTGGTAAAAGGTCCTTCTTCTGCCTCTTATGGTTCAGGCGGTGTTGGCGGCGTTATCGCATTTGAAACTAAATCAGGTAAAGATTTCGCAAGAGAAGGTCAAACTGAAGGCGTTGAATTTAGAACTGGTTACCAATCAGTAAATGAAGAAGGAAATGGCGGTTTAACAACTTTCAAAATCGGCGATAATTATGATGCGGTTGCAAGCCTAACGCATAGAAGATCAGAAGATATAGAACTCAGCAATGATACAACTCAGCGTTCAGATGATAATTTGCTTTCAGGGGTTGCCAAACTTACTTATAATTTATCAGATGTTTCAAGTTTGGTTGCTTCAGTGCAATCATTTATGAATAACGCAACTGAAAATACAAATCCTCAGGCTGGAACTGTTCAAAATTCAGGTAAAAACCTAGTTGATAAAGATATTACGCAAAATGAAGTTGGTATTAAATTTCTTCACAACCCTAATGAATTAGTAAATCTTAAAACGCATTTTTATGTTGTTGATACCGGCGTTGAAGAAAGAATTATTGAGGGAACTGCACTAACAGCGGTTAATGATACCCTTAACAGAGAAATGGTAACTTACGGCCTTAATATTGAAAATAATTCCAAGATTGGTTTTAACAGCTTTACTTATGGAATTGAATTATTCCAAAATGTTCAAGAAGGTAGCTTCACTAACTCAAATAATAATTCTGGTT
Organism: Rickettsiales bacterium; assembly: GCA_033762595.1. Classification (NCBI taxonomy): domain Bacteria; kingdom Pseudomonadati; phylum Pseudomonadota; class Alphaproteobacteria; order Rickettsiales; species Rickettsiales bacterium. The sequence continues at coordinate 10,015 of JANRLM010000062.1, read as the reverse complement.
TAACTGGAAATCAACGCCCTGGTGTTCCAAATGCTGAGCAATTAGTTTTTGGTGGTTTCTTACAAGATGAATTAAACTTTGATTTGGGCGGTGAAAAAGAATTATTCGTTGTGCCGGCCGCAAGGTTTGATGTTTTTAGAAACTCAACCGAATTAGCAGGTCAGCCTTCAACTGATGATCAAGCATTCACTCCAAGGCTTGGTGCAACTTATAAGCATAATGATAATTTTAGTGTGTTTTCTAACTATTCAACTGGTTACAGAACGCCAAATTTAACTGAGCTTTATGCGGCAGGTGCACATTTTAGGGTTGGTGCTTATACTAATACTTTTTTACCTAATTCAAATCTTAAACCTGAAGAATCTGAAACTTTTGAATATGGCTTAAACCTTAACTTCAAAGATGTTGTTGAAACTTCAGATGAATTAAATTTCAGAGCTTCAAGATATGAAACAACAGCTACAAATTATATTGAGCAAGTAATTTTTGGATCAACAATTGGCATTCCTTTTGTTTGCCCATTCCCATTTACAGCGGGTGGCTGTTCGGCTGGTAATACTCAGCTTAGAAATATTGCTGAGGCTCAAATTTGGGGTTATGAAGCTGATGTTACTTATGAAAGCGATTTAGTTAGAGCTCAATTAGGTGCAAGTTTCAATAATGGCAAAAACTCTCAAAATGGTCAGTTTTTAACAACAAAACAGCCTTTCTTGGTTAATTCTGATATTGGTTTCAAACTTCCTTATGATTTAGTTGCGGGTCATTATGGTAAATATGCGATGGCTAATGAAAGGGCTTTGGTTGATGTACCAAATCAGATTAATTATCTAAGAAGTGGTTTTGCGGTTCATGGCGTTTATTTAAGCTATAACCCAACAAAACTTGATAATTTAAGCCTTGATATGGGAATAGATAATATGTTTGATAAAAGATATAAAGATCCATTCTTTGAGCTTTACAGCCCTGGTAGAAATTATAGAGCCGGCCTAACTTGGAGGTTTTAGTTGATTTCTGTTTTTAGTGTCACCCCGCATTTATTGCGGGGTTAATGGTTGAAAGTGTTTCTAAGTCTAATTTTTGAACAAGTTTTGCAATTAACCCCGCAATAAATGCGGGGTGACATTCGGGACGAAAACAGCTAAAATTTTATAATATCTATGGGTAGCAATTACTGTCTAAAGATTTTAGCTTTATAAAAGAAGGATATAAACTAATATGAATGCTAGTGTAATAAATATTGATAGAATGTTCTTTAGCAGAAATGAATCTGTCTATACTGCAAGCGTTGTAAAATCTTTCTTGATGCATTTCACAATTTTTGTGTTGGTACTAATTCCAATTATCGCAAAACACAAAGATGAAAATGAAAGGGTTATTCCAATTAGCGTTTCAATGGTTAGTGTTGCAGCACCTAATATCACGCAAGATTTGAAAAAGAATTCTGATAAAATTAAAAATCTTGATGCACCAATTAAAGAAAAACCTCAAAAGAAACTTGAGAAAGAAACTCAAAAACCAAAAATTTTAGAGAAAAAAATTATAGAAAAAACCCCTATTAAAACTAAGTCTGAATTACCAAAATTAAATATCAGTAAAAATTCTGATTTTTCATTGCCTGCCTCAATGCAGAAAAAAATTGAAGAAAAAACTGAGACAACCAAAACATCTAAAATTTCAGAAATAAAAACAAATATAATTGATGTTTCTCAAAAAGTTAGAGAATCAAATATCAATGTTAAAAAGCAAATTACAGCTAATGGCTCTGGAAATTCTGCTTCAAATGTTATGCCAACTCTTTCTGAGGCTGATTATCTCTCAACAACTCCGCCAATATATCCGCCAAGAGCAATTGATTTAGGCCAGCAAGGAATTGTCATTATAAGGGCGTTAATTTCAGCTAATGGCGGTTCTGTTCAAAAAGTTGCTATTCATAAGTCATCAGGGTTTTCAATACTTGATAATTCTGCCCTAGAAGCCGTAAAAGATTGGAAATTCAAGCCATTTACGCAAAAATCTATCCCAATTTCCGGCTGGGTAATGGTGCCTGTTAGGTTTGTTATAAGGTAATTTTTAGGTGGTGATTAGGCAGTTTTAGAAAGGGTTTTCCTCAAAAATGTCACCCCGTGCTTGTCACGGGGTTAACCATAAAACAAGCTTAAGCTTAGGTTTGGCAATACTTTCAACAATTAACTCCGCAATAAATGCGGGGTGACAATATGAGGTTAAGGAGCTTTTATAGTAATTACTGCTAATTTATAAGCCAAGCACCAGTTGACCTTGTGCAACTTTAGGCTATAAAGCAACTAATTAGGCTTTATAGAAAAAATTATAATTTTTAATCAAGAAAATATATGAATACAAATCTAGCAGTGAAAATTGAAGAGAATAATATTCTTGAAAGATTTAATAATCTTAAAAATGCAAATCCGGCAATTCGTCCAAAAGATGCTGCAATTGAGCTTGGCATTAGTGAGGAAGAGCTTGTAGCTGCCAGAATTGATGGCAAAACTATTTTCCGTCTTGAAAATAAGCCAGAGGAAATTTTGCTTGAAATCCATAAATTTGGTGAAGTTACTGCATTAACAAGAAATGAATCTGTCGTTCACGAAAGAAAGGGCGTTTATAATAATGTTTCATTCTTCACTGAAGGGCCAATGAGAATGGGCTTGGTGGTAAATGCAGATATTGACCTTCGATTATTTATGGCACATTGGGCTTCAGCTTACGCCGTTGAGGAGCAAACCAAAGCAGGGCCTAAAAAATCAATTCAATTTTATGGTAAAGATGGTTTAGCAATTCACAAAATTTATCTAACTTCAAAATCTGATGAAAATGCATATAATGAAGTGGTGAATAAATATCGTTCGCAAAATCAAGCAACTGAAATTTCAGTTACGCCTCTTGAGCCAAAAAGACCAGATCTGCCTGATTCTGAAGTTGATTATAAAGGTTTTGAGGCGGAACTTAGAAACCTTAAAGATACTCACGATTTCTATATTCTACTTAGAAAATATAAAATCGGTAGGGTGCAAGCCTTGAGGCTCGTTAGTGATGAATTTGCTTATCGTTTAGATAATTCATCAGTAAGAAAAGTTTTGGAAGGTGCAAGAGATAAAAATTGTGAAATAATGGTTTTTGTTGGTAATCGTGGCTCTATCCAAATTCACACTGGTGATGTTCAGAAACTCGTTGATTATGGCGAGTTTTACAATGTTTTAGATCCGAAATTTAATTTACATATTAAGGAATCTGAGATTGATTCAATCTGGGTTACAAGAAAGCCAACAGAAGATGGCATTGTTACTGGCGTTGAAATTTATGATAAAGCTAATGAGTTAATCTGCACTTTCTTTGGCAAACGCAAACCAGGAATTCCAGAACTTGAATTATGGCGTGAAATCGTTTCTACGCTTCCAAAAATATAGATGAACAATAAACCTAAAGCGGTTGTTTTACTAAGTGGTGGGTTAGATTCCGCAACCTGTTCGGCTATCGCAATTAGTCAAGGTTTTGAGGTTTATGCCCTCAGTTTTTCTTATGGGCAACGACATTCTGTTGAGTTAGATTTTGCTAAAAGACAAGCCAAAATTCAAAAAATAAAAGAGCATAAAATTATAAATATTGATCTGCGTGCTTTTGGTGGTTCTGCTTTAACTGATGATATTGACGTTCCTAAAAATAGAGATAGTGAAAAAATCTCAAAAGAAATTCCTATTACATATGTGCCAGCAAGAAATACAATTTTTCTTTCATATGCTCTTGCTTACGCCGAAGTTTTAGGTGCAAGCGATATTTTTATCGGTGTGAACGCCCTTGATTATAGTGGCTATCCTGATTGCCGGCCGGAATATATCAAAACCTTTGAAAGGCTTGCAAACCTTGCAACTAAAGCAGGTGTTGAACAGGGATTGTTTAGAATAAATACCCCACTTATTGATTTATCAAAAGCCGAAATTATTAAACTTGGTAATAAACTTGGCGTTGATTTTGAAAGCACAATTTCTTGCTATGATCCTATTGATAATAAGCCTTGCGGAGTTTGTGATGCTTGCTTACTTAGAAAAAAAGGTTTTGCAGAAGCAGAAAAAACCTAAACCGCCAATTTTTGCAGTTCTTTTTCAACGATATTTTTTCTATCATCTAAAAATAAACCTACAAAAAATTCTTTGGTATAACGCACTAATTTATTATACATTCTAACTAGTCTATTTTTCTTTTTATAATTTTTGGCCTTAAAACCTTCCGAAAATAATTGCCATAATTTTGCATAATTTTCAGGCATTGAAATTTGCATATTAAAATCAGCTTCCCTAACTTTTTTCGCAGCCAAAATTGTTCCTGCTTGATTTGAAGGGTGAGAAATAACTTCAAAACCAGCCTTTGTAAGCAATGCTTTCAGCGTCTCATAATTAAAATTATAAATATGAGCATAGTGAAAACGATTAGTCGGCGAGTGGCTTGTATGCTCAATATCCGGCACATCAATTACTAAAATACCATCAAATTTAAGCCATTTACTTATTGATGCTAAAGCAGTTAAAGGCTTTTGCAAATGCTCAAGCACATGGTGCAAAGTAATAATATCATATGATTCATTTTCAACATTTGCATCTTGAAACATAGAATTTATAACATTTACACCAAAAGTATCTTTTGTATATTTTGAATAGCCCTCATGCGGTTCAATGCCAGTAACATCAAAACCGGCAATTTGTGCTGCGTATAAAAATTCACCAGAGCCACTGCCGATATCAAGCAATTTTGATTTTTCGTTGGTAAATTGTTTTAGCCTTTCAAGCCTATGAAGTGCGTTTTTTGAATATCTGATAATATGCTTCTTTTTTGGCTGATAGGCTGATTTATAATCACTGCGATATTGCTTTTTATAATAATTTTTGAGTTCATCTTCACTTGGTATTGGGTGACTATGCACCATTCCACAACCAGTACAAATTGCAGTAGTTAATTTTTGAAAATGCCTACCCTTATTTGCAACAATTCTAACTTCGTGAGAGCCACAAATAAAGCATTCCTCATCAGATTTTACAATTTCACCAATTTGATATTTCATAGAAAGTATTTTTTATAATAATATTTCTCTTGAAAAAATTTTCCATAATTATTTAGAAAAATGTTCAAAAATATGTAAGGCACCAAAAATTAGGAAGCAAATTCCTGAAATTAATTTTAACGGAATAGTTTCTAAATATTTTCCGGCCATATTACCAATAAAAGTTGCTATTGCACAAGAAAACACGAGTGCCAATGCAGAAGCGAGAAAAATTAAATATGGATTATTTTTTGAATCACTTGCAAAAAAAGCTGTTGCAAACGCGGTTTTATCGCCAAGCTCCGCAAGAAAAATCGTTATAAAGATTGAGATTAGATGTGATGACATATAGAAAATTTATTGATTAAACAAAAGCTTATAAAGCGGCATGATTAGCTAAGTATATATTTAAGCTATATAACCTCTAATTGTCACCCCGCATTTATTGCGGGGTTAATTGTTGAAATTACTTATAAACCTAAGTTTGAGCGTGTTTTATGGTTTACCCCGCAATAAATGCGGGGTGACAATTGGAGGAAAACAGCAGATAACTTAATAAAATCTATACTTACCTAACAATGCCTTATAATCACTTATCTATAATTCTTGCAATAATAAAAATCTTGGTTATAAAGCTTCACAAGTTTGCGGATATGATGAAATTGGCAGACATGCGAGATTTAGGTTCTCGTGCCGAAAGGCGTGGGGGTTCAAGTCCCTCTATCCGCACCAATCGTTTTTTCGTTGATTCGTTCTTTAGTTGATTCATTTTATCTTTCGAAACAACGAATTAACAAAACAACGAAACAACGGAATCAAATGCAAGTAGAAAAAATCAAAGAAGAAAAGCTTTCTAGAGAATTTAACATTACAATTCCAGCGGCAAATATTAACGAAAAAGTTGAAGAAAAAATCGTTGCTATCAGCAAAAAAGTTAAAATGGCTGGCTTCCGTGAAGGTAAAGTTCCGCTTGATATTGTTCGTAAAAAATATGGTAAAGAAGCCCTTTCTGAGGTTCTGCAAGATGTAGTTTCTGCTTCAACTAATAAAACTCTTACTGATAATAATCTCCGCCCTGCATCTCAGCCATCTGTTGAAGTTACGCAGTTTGAAGAAGGTAAAGATTTAATTTATAAATTATCTTTAGAGGTTTTTCCTGAAGTTCCTTCATTTTCGTTTGAGAAAGTAAAAGCTAGAAAAGTAGTAGCAGAAATTTCTGAAAAAGATATTAATGAATTACAAAAGCTAGTTGCTAATAACTCTAAAGATTTTGCCCCTTTGAAAGAAGCAAGAAAATCAAAATTAGGTGATTTACTAATTATTGATTTTAAGGGGTTTGTTGATGGTAAAGAGCTTGAAAAAGGTGAGGCTTCAAATTTTAGAGTAGAACTTGGTTCTGGCACTCTAATTAAAGATTTTGAAGATAAACTTGAAAATCAATCTGCTAACACAGAATTTAGAATCAAAGTTAAATTCCCTGAGAATTATCACAATGCAGAAATTGCAAATAAAGATGCTGAGTTTGATATTAAGCTTAATGAAATCTTAGAGCCTGTAACCCCTGAAGTTAATGAAGAATTTGCTCAAAAAATAGGTTTTGAAAATCTTGAAAAATTTAGAGAAGCTCTTAAAAAACAGCTAGAATTTGATGGTGAATCAATGGCTAGGCTTCTTGCTAAAAAAGAATTATTTGATGCCCTTGATAAAGAATATAATTTTGAATTACCTGAAAAAATGCTTTCAACGGAGCTTCATTCAATTATTCACGAAATTGAAAGAGAGCAAGAATCTCTGCCAAAAGAGCAAAGAAAATCTCATGATGATCTTCACAAAGAATATGATGCACTTGCAAAAAGAAGGGTTAAACTTGGCATTTTAATTACTGAGATTGGCAGAAATGAAAAAGTTGAAATCACACAGGAAGATCTAAACAAAGCACTGCAGCAAGAGGCTTATAGATTCCCAGGTCAAGAGCAAAAAGTGATTGAATTTTATCAAAAAAACCCACAAGCCTTTGAAAGGTTAAAAGGGCCAATCATTGAAGAAAAAGTTGTTGATGTTATCTTCTCTAAAATAAAACCTACTGAAGAAAAAATCCCGCTTGAAAAATTAAGAGAACTAATCTTAGAATCAGGTAAGAACTCTTAAGTCTTGTTAGGTTGTTTTGTCCTAATTTTCCCATCAAAAGATTTAGCTATTTCCAATAAATTTTTTACTTTATCTGGAATGAACTTTCCTTTCACCAAGTAGAATCCATAATCTACCTTTGGGAAAATGTGGCTGAGGGAAGTTCCAACAAGTTTATCATTCTTTTCTAAAACTATATCAGCGGTTATTGAAATAACCAAATCAGCCTCGATAAATTTTCTGGTAACTTCCCAATCTTCAAACTTAATTCGGAATTCTTTATTGATGCTATAGGTTGAAAAAACTTCATGTAAATTAGGTATAACATGCAAACCCTTTGCAGGAAGTGTAAAATCATATTTGGCAATTTCCTTGATTGAAATATTTTTTTTGCCAGCCAATGGGTGTTCTTTTCTTGTCAACAAAACAGGATCAAAATAAAAAAGTGGAGTGTATAAAGCTTAAAATTTAATACTAGGTAATAGTTAGATTATTTCATTTTCTTTAGAATTAGGAGGGGTTACTTCATCAAGGAAATCTAGAATGAAATTAGCTGTTTGAGAATAGTATAAGCAATTTATCTGCAAAGTCCCTTCCTTTACCAACGCAGAAAAACCACCATCTTGTAATATTTTTACTTCCTCACCAGATAAAGTAGCATCCGAATGCGAACCCTTATTTCGTATTATATTAAATGCTTTAAAAAACTTTCTCCATAGAGTTTTTCTTTCGTCTGATATATTAGAGTATAGAAGTGTAGAGTTAATATAATCTTCAAGGGTAGGTTTTTTTCTTTTGAAATAATTAGAAATTTTCTTTTTTTGCCTATTTTCTTTAAAGGTTGCTTCATTTATTATTTTTTGGTATTTCTCTATTAAAGATGATTCGGGAGCTATATTTTTCTCTAATAAATATTCCTTTAAGCTGACCTCTAAGCAGGAGTGTATTATATTAAAAAAAGTTCGATGAATAATTTGTATTACTGAGAGCCAGTTATTAAAGTCTTCATACACAATATTTCTATACAAACCAAAGTTATTATTACATTTTGGGTCTATTGAATTTGCTGCAGAGCATAAAAGACAAATAAAGCTATCTATTGCTGTCCCAATATACTGGTGCGGAATGGGTTTAGGATTCGCTGTTCTAATGTGTGTCTTTAATAATTCTTGAATAGAAGAGTCAATATTTACCAAGAATTTTGATTTTCTAATTGCAATTTCATCTTTATCTTGCATTTTCTATCCCCTAACCATCTCGCCATACTCTTTCATTAGCATTTTGGTGATTTCGCCAACTTTGAATTCAAAATTGCCGTATTTACCTTTGATAGAACCGATAGGTGTAATTTCTGCGGCAGTGCCAGTTAAAAATGCTTCTGAAGCTTTGGATAATTCCTCAACGCCGAAATGTCTTTCAATAACTTTAATTCCTTTGCTTCTAGCAAGCTCAATAACGGTTTGACGAGTTATACCATTCAAAAAGCAATCAGCGATTGGCGTGTGGATTGCATCACCGATAATCATAAAGAAATTCGCACCTGTTGCTTCCGCTACATAATTACGATAATCAAGCATTAATGCGTCATCAAACCCTTCTCTGAATGCTTTATTTTTTGTAAGCGTGCATATCATATATAAACCGGCCGCTTTGCTTGCAGTTGGCGCGGTTTCAGGTGATGGGCGTTTCCAATCAGAAAATGTAAGCTTTAAGCCTTTTTCAAGTGCTTCATTACCAAAATATGCCGGCCAACCCCAAGCGGCAATCGCCACATGAGTTTTTGCTTTATCAGCCAAAACCGCCATTTGCTCAGAACCCCTCCAAGCAGCAGGGCGGATATAACCATTTTCAACATTTCTTGCTTTTGCAGCATCAATGCAAGCCTGATTTAATTCTTCAACTGAATAAGGAATTTTGAAATCCAGCAATTCCGCTGATTTTATAAGCCTTTCATTATGCTCTTTCAGTTTGAATGGCTTGCCATTATAAATGCGAATGCCCTCAAATACGCAAGAAGCATAGTGTAACCCGTGATTTAGCACATGGATTTTCGCATCTTTCCACTCAACCATTTTTCCATCAAACCAAATTTTTCCATCTCTTTCATCAAAAGGTTTGCCCCAGTCAACTGCCGTGTGAGTATTCATAGAATTAAAAGTTTAATTTTCTGTGTCTTTTATAATCAATATCAAAATTAATCAAGAATTTGTAGGAATTAATAAAAGTTAAAAAATACTTGTTATTGAAATTTTTATGATTATAAGCAAACGGAACAATCTCAAGCAAGCTTGGGGGTGTAGCTCAGTTGGTTAGAGCGCTGCCCTGTCACGGCAGAGGTCGCGGGTTCGAGCCCCGTCACTCCCGCCACTTTAAGCAAAGTGGTAAATTCACTAGTAAGTCAAAAGGTTTCTTCAAGCTATACTCTAGGTTTGCACCATTCACTTTCAAGTTCGGAAATAAAAATCTGATAAGTTTTCGCTTTTGTTGGGTATTTGCCTTTTCAAATAATTCACTGGCTTTTGAAACTAATGTAAGCAAGGTTGAGATTGACTCATAGAAGTTATTATCCGCTTCATTAAATAGTTTAAGCTCTTCGTTAATTTCTTTCTTCCTGCTGTTATACTCATACACTTTTTTGTCGTATATATCTTTAGTAATACTCTTGCTGATTAACAGGTCTAAAACTGAGGATAAATTTTCGTTTAGCTTGTCATCTTCTTTTCTAAGGGTTTTTATTCTATTATCTCTATATTCGTTTTTGTGGTCGTGTGTTTGCTTTATATGAGCAAGCATTTCTTCTAAAAGCGTTTCTGGAATGTAAATTGAATCAAAAACGGC
>JANRLM010000061.1 GCA_033762595.1 Rickettsiales bacterium | reverse complement strand
AATTTTTTTGGCTAGATTTATGCTATTTTGTAATGAGATTTCCATAGTTTTGAGGTTTCTATTATTAACCCCAACCATTTTGGAACGCATTTTAAGTGCGGTTTCTAGCTCTGCTTCATCGTGAACTTCAATCAGAACATCAAGCCCAAGGCTCAAGGCAACCGATTCTAACTGCATTGCTTGAGCTTCCTCAAGGCAGGCGATAATTAGCAAAATGCAATCCGCACCGAGATATTTTGCTTCATAAATTTGATATTCATCTAAGATGAAATCTTTTCTAATAATTGGCAGATTTACAGAGTTTCTAACCTGTTGCAGATATTCATTTTTGCCTGCGAAATATCTTTCATCTGTTAAAACGGAAATACAACTCGCACCTGCTTTTTGATATGAATTTGCAATTGCAATAGGATCAAAATTTTCACGAATTATACCTTTTGAGGGGCTTTTTTTCTTGATTTCAGCAATTAACGCTGGTTGTTTGTTTAGCTTTTTTTCAAGTAAAGAATTGAAAAAACCCTTGGGTTGATAATTTTTTTCAAGTGTTATTTTTTTGAGTTCTTCAAAGGGCATGGTGTTTTTAGCTTTTGCAATTTCAAGCAATTTATTATCGCAAATTTCCTGTAAAATATTTTTCATTTTATGTTATTTTCTCTAAATCCTAAACTCAATAATGCATTCTGGGAGTTCTTTTTCATCTTTATATTCGCCAGAGATATTGCATTTTGAAAAATCACTATTTTTTGCACGAATATTGCCAGAATCTGGATAGCCATCATCAATCATTAGATCCAAACGCATTGCTTCTTCTGGCGTGAATACTGGCTTTGAGGGCGGAGAATCAATCTTTCCTTCCTCAATATCTGCAACACCTATAAAATTAAAATTATCATTTTCATTATTATCAAAATAGAAAACTGCATTATGAATCGCTTCAAAAGGTGCATTAAAATTAGCAATTATCTTACCTTCGTTTCCATCTTGCCATACGCCTTTGAAAGTGAAATCTGATTTTATCAAATCGGCTAATTGCAGATGTTGCCAAGCCAAAATGCCCTCACTATCTTTATGGGTAATTTTTCTATTATTATTGCCATCTTTAGTTTTATCTTTCCAGTAAAAGCTAGCTTTGTCAGTATCTCCGGGTAGGCTGTTATAAACATTATTAAAAGATAAAGTCGCATATTTATATTTTTGAAGTTGGCCTGCAACTTCCCTAATCTTGAATTCTTTGTTAACATTTGAAATTATTATAATCGCAGAAGCAACCATTCCAACTAGAATAATAATTGTTATAAAATGAAGTAATTTGAAATCTTTGAAATTTTTTTCCATATAAATAATTTATTTTACTTCCCAACGCATTCCTCAAAGTTTTTGCAATCTTTAACCATTAAGCCCCTTGCAGTGCCGAGGAAATTTTTTCCTTCCGCTTTAACTGGTAGGAAATTTTTTGCATCAAGATAAATATCAATTACCGCATCACCTTTTTTGATATCTTGCATTTCGTTATCAGTATAACCTGCAACCGCTTTACGATACATTTTAAGAACGAACATTCCATCAATTTTTTTGTTGGAAATATCAAACATTAAATCAGTTCTTCTTCTACCTTCGTAAATTGGTAGGCTGAAATTATATCTACCTTTGCTGTTAAAATTATTTTTCTCAACCGCGTCAATCACAAGCCTTCTAGCTTCAATTCCAGCGGTTAATGGGTCATAAACCGCAATTTTGAGATTATCAGGAACGGCAGGGCGTTTAGCTCTATTATCAGGCGGAGTAACTTTATCAGAGGCAACTTTTTTGCCATCATCACTGAAGAAAATCTCAATCTCTCTAACTTTTTTCTTAAATAATAGCTTGGTTTTGAAGTCTTTTGGTTTGATTATATCATCAGAAATATTGAAGTGAGAGATTGAATAATCTCGCCAACCAAAAAGATAATCTATAAAGCCATTTGTTTTAGAGTAAACCCTAAAATAGCCTTGTGCGTTGCCTTCCAGAACTAAATCAGCCACATCAAAAGATAAATATCTCAAGTTAAATTTACGAACAAAATTTGGAAGAATTTCAGCTTTTTTAACCTCAAATTTGCTCTCGGTTTCTCTTTTATCTTCTAAAATTTCATTGGTTTGTTTTTCATCAATTTTCGGTTTCAAATCTTCAATTTTTGGAGGTTTTATTTCCTGCTCATTAGAAGGTGCTTCTTCTAATTTAGTGGGCAAAACTTCCTGCTTTATTGGTTCTTCAACTGAAAAATCAAACATTGAATTATCAATTTTTCTTTCTT
>JANRLM010000060.1 GCA_033762595.1 Rickettsiales bacterium | reverse complement strand
TCCCATTGCTCCATCTGTTGCTCCATCTGAATCAGTTGCAGCAATATTATCAGTAGATGAAGAACAAGCGGCACCTGTTCTTGGGCAGTTAATTCCAAATTGCCTCGCACGAGATATATCCCCCGGATACTCCCTATATTTTGCCCTAAATGTGTTAAGCGATGTATCCAAACTCTGAATTTGGGTTACCACAGACCTTATCTGAGCTTGCTTTATAAGCTCTTGCCCTTGCAAAACACCACCAACTAGCAATCCAACTATTACTAATACTATTGCTAATTCCACCAAAGTGAAACCTTTCGCATTACTTTTTTTATGCATACTAATTTCCATAAACTTGTAGATATTAGATTAAGTATTAACTTTTTTTATATAACAACAATTAATTATTGATTTTATGTAAAAAATATATTCCATAACTTCAAACTGTGCATAGAATGCAACATATTATAATTTTCAAAAATCAAAAATGTTAAACAATTATAAAAATATTTGTCTTATTCTTGGTGCTGGAAAAGGCACTAGAATGAAGAATGATACTCCAAAAATACTTCACTCAATTGCTGGGAAAAAACTAATTGAATATTCATACCTCACAGCAAATCTATTAAATGCTGAAGTTATAACAATAATTTCAGAACTAAGCGACGAAATATCACCAATATTAAATAAATATCAATCAAAAAATGTAATCCAAGCAGAAAGGCTTGGAACAGGCCACGCAGTTAAGCTCTGCCTTGATTTAATTCATCCAAATAATAATGTGATAATTCTTTATGGTGATACACCTTTCATAAAAGTTGAAACTATTAATAATATGTTATCTGAAATTTCAGATAACACAGCAATTTGTATTTTAGGCTTTGAGGCAAGTAATCCCTCAGGCTATGGCAGGCTAATTTCAACTTCAAATAATAAGGTTTTAGAAATCATTGAAGAAAAAGAAGCAAATCTTGAGCAAAAGAAAATTTCCTTATGCAATTCTGGAATTATGGTTTTTAATGGAAAATACATTAACGAAATAATTTCTAAAATTGATAATCAAAATTCTAAAGGTGAATATTATCTTACTGACGCCGTTAAAATCGCTAATAATTTAGGGCTTGATGTAAAATATATCTCAACTAATGAATCAGAAGTTATTGGAATTAATAGCCAACAAGAAAGGGCAGAGGCTGAGAAAATTTATCAAAATCAATTACGAGATAAACATCTTTCTAATGGCGTAATTATTACTGACCCACAAAATGTTTATTTCTCTGATGAAACGGAAATCGCTTCTGGCGTGATAATTGATCCTTTCGTAGTTTTCAAAGGAAAGGTTAAAATTGGTAAAAACTCTGTTATAAATTCCTTCTCTCACTTAGAAGATTGCGAGATTGCAGAAAATGTAAATATCGGCCCATATGCTAGAATTCGCCCCAAAACTAAAATCTATGACGATGCAAAAATCGGCAATTTTGTTGAACTTAAAAATGCGAAAATCGGGAAAGGCTCTAAAGTAAATCATTTATCTTATATCGGTGATGCAAACATTGGTAAAAATGTTAATATCGGTGCTGGAACTATCACTTGCAATTATGACGGTAAGAACAAATTCACTACTGAAATTGCGGATAATGTTTTTGTTGGTTCAAATTCCTCACTCATTGCACCAATTAATATTGCAGAAAACGCAATAATTGGTGCTGGAACAACACTATTTGCAGATGCTCCTGCGAATAAAATCACTATAAACAAAAAAGAAATTAGAGTTTTAGATAAAAAATTATAAAATGAAATTATGGAAAACAATTTAGTAGTTATATTTTATAATCAACTTAAAAAAGTTCATGACTGGGATAGCTTTGTGCATTTTTTTGA
>JANRLM010000059.1 GCA_033762595.1 Rickettsiales bacterium | reverse complement strand
GTCTTTTCCAAGTGGGAAAAAGTAAGTTTGACTTAGATTTTTTATGTGCTGTAAGCGATAATCTGTAATGCTCTCTATTTCAAAAATCTCCATCCTTTGTTTGAATAAATCTATAAAAGGAAGAAATCTATCCCTTTGCAATCCATCTTTGTAAAGCTCATCAGGGTGGCGGTTTGAGGTTGCTACAATTACAACCCCATTTTCAAAAAGTGCCTCAAAAAGCCTGCCTAAAATCATGGCATCAGCTATATCTTTCACTTGCATTTCATCAAAACAGAGAATCTTAATTTCAGAAATATCATTCGCAACTTCTTTTAGAATATCGCTGGAATCACTAGATTTTCTTTTTTCAAAAATCCTATCGTGAATTTCATTCATAAAAGCGTGAAAGTGAACTCTCCTCTTTTGAATTCGGCTATCAAGGTTTGAAAAAAATAAATCCATTAACATTGATTTTCCTCTGCCAACACCGCCATATATGTATAGCCCTTTTGGGGGAGCTTTTTGAATTCTAACGATTTTATTTATTAAACGATTATTTTTCTCAAAATTTTTAAGAATTCTTTGAGATAGCAAAGATAATTTTTCTACCAGAAGTTTTTGAGCTTGATCGGGCTTGATTTTTCCACTTGTTACAAGATTATTATAAGTTAGAATAAGTCGCGAATTATTTTCTGTATCTGAATCAAACATTGATAAAAATTTGATGAATATTCTTAAAACAAAATCTGAAGTTAGGCAATTTGTGTTTAATCTCAAAGCGAGTGGTAAGTCAATTGCTTTTGTGCCAACAATGGGGGCTTTGCATAAAGGCCATTTATCGCTTGTTGAAATTGCCAAGCAAAAAGCTGATATTGCGATTTGCTCAATCTTTGTGAATCCAACACAATTTGGACAAGGTGAGGATTTTGAAAAATATCCAAGAGCTGAAAATTCAGATATTGAACTTCTCAAAAATGCTAATTGTGATGCGGTTTTTATCCCTTCTAAAGATGAAATTTATAGTGCAAATAATTTCAAAATTCTGCCATTAGAAAAAACTGATATTCTTTGTGGGGCTTTTAGAAAAGGCCATTTTGAAGGGGTTTGCTTAGTGGTTGCTAAATTATTTAATATTGTGCAACCGGATTTTGCAATATTTGGCGAGAAGGATTTTCAGCAAGTTTTCATTATAAATCAAATGGTTAAATCACTTGATTTTAATCTTGATGTAATTAGTGCTAAAACTATGCGTGAAGAAGATGGGCTTGCTTTATCTTCCAGAAATGTTTATTTAAGCCAAGAAGAACGGCTTAGTGCTGGCAAAGTAAATAAGATTTTAATTAAAGCTTTAGAAGATTTTAAGAGCAAAAATAATGCGGAAAAAATTTTATCTTCTGCTAAAAATGAAATTATAAATTTAGGCTTTAATAAAATTGATTATCTTGAGTTTAGAAATTCAGACAATCTTGAAATTGCAGAAATTTATTCTGATAAAACAAGAATTTTCTTCGCTGGATATATAGGCAAAACAAGGTTAATAGATAATTTGCAGTTATGAGAAAAACAATTTTAGATATATTAAAATTAAAAGAGCTGAAGGAAAAAATTTCCGTTCTAACCTGTTATACTTCTAATTATGCAAAAATTTTGGATAATCATTCTGATATTTTATTAGTTGGTGATAGTTTAGGAATGGTGCTTTATGGATTTGATTCAACGCTTCCAGTAACATTAGATATGATGATTAATCACGGAAAGGCTGTTGTTAAATCTAGCAAAAATTCTCTTGTTGTTGTTGATATGCCTTTTGCAACCTATCAAGAAAGTCCAGAGCAAGCCTATAGAAATGCCGCAAAAATTCTGCAAGAAACAAATTGTTCTGCAGTAAAACTAGAGGGCGGTTTTGAAATGGCAGAAACTATAAAATTTCTAACTGAAAGGGGGGTGCCAGTGATGGCTCATATTGGCTTAAAACCTCAGTATTTTAATCAATATGGCGGTTATTTTGTGCAAGGGAAAGATAAAAAGTCTGAAGATGCCATAATTAAAGATATTAACGCAATAAATAATTCTGGGGCTTTTTCTGTGGTGTTGGAAGGGGTGAAGAAAAATATCGCTGATAAAATTTGTAAAATTTCAAAAAATCCAGTTATTGGAATTGGTGCTTCTGAAAATTGTGATGGTCAAGTGCTTGTAACTGAAGATATGCTTGGTTTTTTTGATGAATCTGCAAAATTTGTAAAAAAATATTCTAACATAAAAGATGTTATTTCAAACGCAGCAAAAAAATATTCTAGCGAAGTAAAATCCCAAAAATTCCCAACAAAAGAGTATTTGTATTAGTTTTTTAACGCATTCTCCTCTCCCTGTGATAGCAGGGAGAGGACAGATTTTCTTAAGAGCAAAGCGAATTAGAAAATCTTGGTGAGGGTTTATTGTCATATGGAACGAAGCGAGATATCTGGTAAAGATTAAATTAAAACTAGATTTCTAACTTCGTTCGAAATAACGCAGATTTTTTTTATACCCTCACCCTTACCCTCTCCCTGAAAGAACAGGGAGAGGAGGGATTTTTAATACTTCTTCAATACTCTAAACACAAAAAAACCTAATATTGTAGAGAGTAAAGAGCCGGCAATAACACCTATCTTAACTTCATCTTGCAAAATTGGATCTTTGAATGCGAGAAGCCCAACAAATAAACTCATCGTAAAGCCAATTCCAGCAATAACAGCTGTTCCGTAAATATCCAACCAATTTGTGCCTTCTGGCTTATCTGCAATCTTTAGCTTTGAGCATAAATAGGTTGTAAAAAAAATTCCAATTTGCTTTCCAAAAAATAGTGAAAGAGCAATTCCAATAGTAAGTGGAGCAAAAATTTCATCTGAGCTTATACCTTTGAAGCTAACTCCTGAGCTTACAAATGCAAATAATGGTAAAATAAAAAATGCTACCCAAGGGTGGATAATATGCATCAAATGTTTTAATGGCGATTTATGTGGGTTTTTGAAGCTAGAAATTGGGATAAAAGCACCCAGCAAAACGCCCGCAATTGTTGTGTGAATGCCTGAGTAATGGAAACAAACCCACATATAAAACCCCGTTAAAATATATGGAATAATATTTTCAATTTTGAATTTGTTTAATAAGAATAGTAGAATAACCCCTAAAATTCCAAGGGCTAAAGCAATTATATTCAAACCAGCAGAATAAAATAAAGCGATAATTATAATTGCTGCTAAATCATCATATATTGCAATCGCCAGCAGAAA
>JANRLM010000058.1 GCA_033762595.1 Rickettsiales bacterium | reverse complement strand
GATATTGCTCAATATTCAACCACTCTTTAAGAGCAAATTGAAAATCTCTAACTGGCGCGCGATATGTTGGCATAAATTTCTCCTATTCTAATTCCTAAGCGGTTTTCCTGTATCAAGCATATGTTCAATTCGGTTTAATGTGCCTGTTTGTTTGATTAAATCCATAAAGGCTTCACGCTCTAAATCTAGTAATTGCTGCTCTGTAATTGGCTTGGTGATTGATGTATCACCGCCCGTAATTACATAAGCAACCGCACGAGAGACAATCATGTCATAAGGCGTAACTTGATTCGTTTTTTCCATCTCACGAAGTTTCATTTCAATTGCCGTGCGAGCAGTTTTACCCGGTAAATTCACCGCATAAGTTTCTGGCGCTTTATAGCCGACCGCAAGCTCTAACGCCTTTTTCTTCGCTTGCGAAAGTAAGCGTTTACGATTCATTACAATTTCAGATTTTTCATTTAGAATAAGCATTCTTTTTGCTTCTTCCGCAGACTTTGAAACTTTTGCTGTTGAAATATTTGTCATTGTTTCAATTATTGGCGGCATTGTATTGAGCGTTTTAATTGGTGAAAGCCAACTAAACCAACCGCCAAATTTTGCAGCCCACGCATCATCTTCTGCACGCTTTTTAAGTTGGCGATATACGAACTCTTTACATCCGCCCCAACCCGGCACTAAACCAACACCAACCTCAACAAGCCCTGAATATAATTCCACATGAGAAACCACTGCATCGCAATGCAACATCATCTCACAACCGCCACCCAGAGCCATCCCTGAAGGTGCGCCAATAACAGGGAAAGGCGCATATTTCAAATTCATATAGGCATCTTGCCCTTGCTTGATAATTCCATCAATCTCCTTCCAAGCCGCAGTATTCGCTGCAAAAAGAAGCACACCAATATTTGCACCAACGCAAAAATTATCAGAATCATTATACATTACTAATGCTTTGTGATTCTTTTTAACTTCATCAACCGCGGAATTTATTAAATCCAAAGTTGTTGGATCAAGTGAATTCATTTTAGAGGTAAATTCAAACGCAAGCACACCATCCCCAATATCCCATACGCTTGCAGAGCCATTTTTAAGAACTGGTTTCGCATTGATTTTTATATCATCAAGTGTAAATGCATTTCTATCAAATGGAATTACATTGTAATTACCACCAGCAAAAAACTTCTTAGAGCCACCCTCAACTTTATAGAAAGAATTATCACCAATCTGCTCAATAATTTTAGGAATTTCTCTACCCTCAAATTTCAATTTATCAGCAAAATATTTTGCACCAGATTTGCCATCAATCGCCATTTTATCAATTATTTCAAAAGGCCCCATTTTCCAGTTATAACCAAGCTTCATTGCCTCATCAATCTGCTTAATGTCAGAAGCAATTTCACCCACTAAATTTGCAGTATAAACCAGTGTATCACGCAGAACTGGCCAGAGATATTTCGAACCTTCATCTCTCGTTTCAAAAATATTTGCAAGAGATTTTCTGCCTGCCTCAGCACTTGCAGGGCGAGGCTTTGAGGCTTTTTTATATTCACCAGTTTTAAGATCAATAACTTGCTTTTCCTTCTTCTCTTTTGATTCAGGATTTATGCGATAAAAACCGCCCTTGCCCTTTCTGCCAGTATAGCCATCAGCAATCATTTTCTGGATTGTTGCAGGTAGATTAAAAATTTTATTAAATTCATCTTCTTTAGGCAGATTATTTGCGAATGAGCGAGCGATAAGCGGAAGCAAATCAATGCCGATTAAATCCATCAAACCAAACACACCAGTTTTTGGAATACCAACTGGCTTACCCATCATCACATCTGCAAGCTCAATAGAGGCGCCAGTTTCAACCACTTCATTTAATGCACGCATCAGCCAAAATGTTCCAATACGATTTGCAATAAAGCCCGGCCTATCATAGCATTTTACAACCCCTTTACCTAGTTTAACATCGCAGAAATCCTCAATCTCCTTGATTGCATCAGTGCGAGTATTTTTGCCAGAAACTAACTCCAGCAATTTCATGTAACGTGGCGGATTGAAAAAATGCGTAATTAAAAAATCCTTTTCAAAATCTGTACCCTGCCCCTCTACAAGTTTTTCAAGCGGAATTGTTGATGTATTTGAAGAAACTATTGAACCTTTTTTACGATTTTGATTTATTTTTTTGTAAGTTTCTTGCTTGATTTTTATATCTTCAAGCACAACTTCAATAATCCAATCGCAATCATTTAGTTTAGAAATATCATCTTCCAAATTGCCGATTTTTATATATTTCAACTTAGATTTATGCGTAAGCATTGCAGGGTCAGATTTCTGCATTTTCTCCAATGCCCCTTCAACTAAAGCATTGCGATTACTTTGCCCCTGAGGCACAATATCAAGAAGTAACACCTCTGTATTACTATTTGCAATATGAGCCGCAATACCGCTTCCCATAACACCTGAACCAATAACTGCTACTTTGCTTATTGTCATAATTTCCCAACCCTTAATTTAATCTTAATTCAACCAACCCTCACCCCCTCCCTCTCCCTACAAGTAGGGAGAGGGGGATTTAAGCAATCAAATATATTAAAACTACCGCATCTTTGAAAAATCTTGCCCTTTACCTTGGGCGATTTCCTGAGTTTGAATCAACTCCATAATATCATGCCCATAAGCTCTTAATTTATTCAATAGAGAGTTTTTTTTATCATCCTCAGTTATCTCATTGATATATTTTACATATTTCAACAAAGCTTTTTTGAGCTTAGGTTTGAGCAAATATTTTTTATCAATTTTCAAACTGCTAACTATAAAAGCAATTAGTTTTTCTGTATCTTTCTCAATATTTTCAACTTCTGCTTGCCCTAGTAACTCAACCAACACATCAAAATCTTCCCCAAGAGCCTCTTTAATTTCCTCTAAAATTCCGTGAATTTTTTTTGCCTCATCCACACCAAGAATTTTTTGAATTTTTTCATTTAAGTTTTCTTGGTGTTTGTATTGTTGGTCAATCATTCGATACTCCGATAATTCGATGCCTTGATACTTCGATGATTCGAAAAATCGAAGCATCGGAGCATCGAATCATCAAACCCTCTCCAAAATCGTTGCAATACCTTGCCCGCCACCAATGCACATGGTTGCTAGAGCATATTTTTTGCCTTCTCTATTTAGTAAACTTGCAGCTTTGCCTGTAATCCTCGCACCAGAGGCACCTAGCGGGTGACCTAAAGCAATCGCACCGCCATCAAGATTAATCTTATTCAAATCCGCGCCCAATTCTTTAATTACTGATAAACCTTGAGCCGCGAATGCCTCATTTAACTCAATAATATCAATATCTTTAAGCTCTAAACCCGCACGAAATAAAGCTTTTTTAGTTGCAGGCACAGGGCCAATGCCCATAATTTCTGGCGCACAACCTGATACCGCAATAGATTTAACACGAGCTAAAATTTTAAGATTATTCTTCTTCGCATATTCTTCTTCCGCAACAATAACCGCCGCCACACCATCAGTAAGTGGTGAGGAAGTTCCAGCAGTAACACTACCTTTTGCATCAAAAGCTGGCTTTAATGTTGAAAGAGTTTCTGGCGTTGTATCCCTTCTAATGCAACCATCTTTGTTAATGCCACCATAGCCAAAAATCTCATCATTAAACCTTCCACCATCTTGAGCATCCGCCGCTTTTTTATGGCTTAGTGCCGCAAATTCATCTTGCTCTTTGCGAGAGATTTTATATTTCACCGCAAGCCTTTCAGCCGTTACACCCATTCCGTCATAAGTTTCAGGGTAGCTTTCATATAGAGCTGGGTTAGGCCCTGGGTTCATTCCACCCATTGGGATTCTCGTCATAGATTCCACGCCAGCACAGATAAATAACTCACCAGCACCTGCAGAAATTGAGCCAACTGCATCGTGGATAGATTGCATTGAAGATCCACAGAACCTATTAATTGTAACGCCCGCTATCGAAATTGGCAAACCAGCGATAAAGCAAACTTGACGACCGATATTCAAGCCCTGCTCGCCCTCTGGGAAGGCACAACCCATTTTAAGATCTTCCAAATCTTCAACTTTAAGATTATTCCTTCTAACGATTTCCTTAATGATATGCCCAGCTAAATCATCAGGCCTAACTTCCGCAAACTCACCCTTAGTAGCCCTTGTGAAC
>JANRLM010000057.1 GCA_033762595.1 Rickettsiales bacterium | reverse complement strand
CCCACCACCAGCATAACATCAACTTGTGGTGCAAGCATTGAAACTGCATCTTGCCGATTTTGCGTTGCATAGCAAATATCCTTAGTTTCAGGCCCTATTATATTTGGAAACCTTTCTTTAAGTTTATTTATAATCCCCCTTGTTTCAGAAATGCTAAGCGTTGTTTGCGTTACATAAGCTAAATTTCCGCCATCTTTAACTTGTATATTTTCAACATCGCTTTCTTTCTCAACTAATATTACACCATTTTTTACTCTTCCGGAAGTCCCCTCTACTTCAGGGTGATTTTTATGCCCGATAAGAATGATTTGCCTGCCTTCACGCTCGTTTCTAATTGCTTGATTATGAACTTTTGTAACCAGTGGGCAAGTTGCATCAAGAATAGGAAGGCTTCGGAATTTTGCTTCCATCTCAACTTTTTCAGAAACGCCATGGGCGGAAAATATAACCACTGAGCCTTCAGGAATTTCAGATATTTCCTTAACAAAAACCGCACCTTTAGCCTTAAGATTATCAACTACAAATTTGTTATGAACAATTTCGTGGCGAACATATACAGGTGAGCCATATTTTTCTATAGCCTTTTCAACGATTTCAATGGCTCTATCAACACCAGCACAAAACCCTCTCGGCTGAGCAAGAATAATAGTTTTTGAAGTTTGCGGATTGTTAATCATTAGTTATATTTCAAATTTTTAAGAAACAAAAATTTCCTCTATCCTTTTATAAGGGGGAGATGAAAATAGCTCCCTCTCCCGTTTACGGGGGAGGGTTGGGGTGGGGGCATCATTAGTTAATAGTTGATGGTTGTTGGTTGATAGGACTTCTTGCCCCCTCCTATCCTCCCCCCTGTAAACAGGGGGAGGGATTTTTTTATTTTTCCTCTCCCAAAGGGAGAGGGGGTAAATATATTTTCATACTTCAAATCTTGCAATTTTATAGTTTATAACTATTTTACAATCAAATTATTTAATCAATTCTGATTTTCCCCCTCTCCGCTTTTATAAGGGGGAGATGAAAATAGCTCCCTCTCCCGTTTACGGAGGAGGGTTGGGGTGGGGGCATCATTAGTTAATAGTTGATGGTTGTTGGTTGATAGGACTTCTTGCCCCCCTCCTATCCTCCCCCCGTAAACAGGGGGAGGGATTTTTTTTATTTTTCCCCTCCTAGATGGAGAGGGTATTTTTTTAATTACTAAATTTTTCTAATGCCTGCTGATAAAAATACATTGCACAATACACTTTCTGAGGCTTTTCCAGAAGCTGAAATATCCCTAAAATCTTTAACAGGTGATGATGACCATTGGGAGGTTACGATTGCAGATAAAGCCTTTTCTGGCATAAATAGAATTTCTCAGCATAGGCTGGTGCAAAATTCTATTAAGCACTTGAATATTCACGCAGTTTCTATTAAAACAAACCCTATTAATTAAGCAAATTTTATGACTAATAACCTCGCAGAAAATCAACCAGCTATTTTTCAATTTATCAAGCAACAACTTGATAATAATGATGTAGTGTTATTTATGAAAGGCACTCAGAAATTCCCAATGTGTGGGTTTTCAGGGGCAGTGGTTGCAATACTTAATAATCTTGGCGTTAAATTCAAAGATTTTAACATTTTAGAATCTGAGGAATTAAGGCAAGGCATTAAAGATTACGCTGATTGGCCAACCATTCCGCAATTATTTATCAAAGGTGAGTTTATTGGCGGTGCTGATATTACTAGAGAAATGTTTAATTCTGGAGAGTTGCAGGCATTACTCAAAGAAAAACAAATCATCGCATAATAATGGCGGATTCAAGATTTCATAAAAAAAATGGAGTTTTCAAGATTTCTCTCCTTGCAGAAATTTCAGGCTGTAGATTAGTTAATAATTCTAGTGAAGATATTATAATCTCTGATGTTTCAGCTCTTTCTATGGCAAAAGAGGGTGATATTACTTTTCTTCAAAATCCAAAATATGCTGATGAACTTACAAAAACAAAGGCTTCCGCTTGCATTTTAAGTGAGAAAAACATTTCAAAAGCCCCAACCAATATGGCTTTGCTTGTCTCAGAAAACCCTTATTATTCTTACGCAGTAATCGCCTCAAAATTTTATAATAAAGAAAATAAATTCTTAGATATTTCTGAACTTGCATTTGTTGAAAGCTCTGCAGATATTGGCGAAGGCACAACAATTAAAGCAGGTGTTTATATTGGTGAAGGCTGTAAAATTGGCAGAAATTGCACAATAAATTCTAATGTAAACATTACAAATGCAATAATTGGTGATAATGTGATTATTCACAATGGGACATCTATTGGCCAAGATGGCTTTGGCTATGCTTTTCATAATGGCAAGCACATAAAAGTTCCTCAACTAGGGCGAGTTCTTATTGAAAATGATGTTGAAATAGGTGCGAATACCACAATTGATAGGGGCGCAAACCCTGATACAATAATTGGTGAAGGCACTAAAATTGATAATCTTGTTCAAATTGGCCATAATGTGAAAATTGGCAAACATTGTATAATAGTTTCTCAAGTAGGAATTTCTGGCTCTACTGAAATTGGCGATTATGTTATTATTGGCGGTCAGGCTGGAATTGCAGGGCATCTTAAAATTGGTTCACAAGCTCAAATTGGTGCTCAAGCAGGAATTTCAAGAGATGTTGAACCAAAAGCTAAAGTTAGTGGCACACCTGCCGTTCCAGTGAATCAATATCACAGGCAAACAATTATTTTGGATAAACTAGCCAACCCAAAAAAAACTTAATTAACTAATTCAATTTTAGTTATTGTAAAATTTCTTATCAAGGTTAAATAAAATATAAACAGATAATAAAAGGTTATGTCATCAATTTCATTAGAGCAAATTAAAGAGCTTATCCCACATAGAGACCCAATTTTATTAGTTGATAGGGTTGAAGATGTAGTTGAGGGAGAATCCGCAACGGGCATTAAACTTGTTACGCCTAATGAGCCTGTTCTTGCGGGGCATTTTCCAAATCATCCAGTTTATCCGGGGGTTTATATCGTTGAGGCGATGGCTCAAACTTGTGCAATATTGGTTGCATATTCAGTTGCAGAAGCTAAGGGAAAAATTGTTTATTTTACTTCAATAGAAGAAGCAAAATTCAGAAAACCAGTTTTACCAAATGACACCCTAAACATTAAAGTTAAAAAACTTCAAAATCGTAAGAGTTTATGGAAGTTTGAATGTGCAGCCTATGTTGGTGAAACACTGGTTACTGAAGCTAAAATCTCAGCAATGATAATGCTATAATCTATTGTTATTCCTTATGAATAAAATCCACCCAACTGCAATAATTGGTGAGAATGTTAAACTTGGCAATAATGTTGAAATTGGTGCTTATGCGGTTATTTCAGGCAATGTAGAAATTGGCGATAATTGCAAAATTTATAATCACGCATCTATAACTTCCGCAGAAAACGGCAAAACTATAATAGGTTCAGGAAATAAATTTTTCCCCTTTTGCTCGGTTGGAATTATCCCGCAGGATCTCAAATTCCATAATGAAGAATCCCACACAATAATTGGTGATAATAATAGCTTTAGGGAACACACAACGATTCATAGTGGCACTAAAGGCGGTGGCGGAAAAACTATAATCGGTAGCAATAATTTATTTATGGTTGGCGTGCATATCGCACATGATTGTATAGTTGGAAGCAATACTATTCTTGCAAATAATGCAACACTTGCAGGCCATGTTATAGTTGAAGATTTCGCAATAATTGGGGGTTTATCAGCAATTCATCAATATGTTAGGGTTGGAACACACGCTATGGTTGGCGGAATGAGTGGTATTGAAAGTGATGTAATACCATTTGGAAATGCTTTTGGCGAAAGGGCTTCCCTTCAAGGATTGAATTTAGTTGGCTTGAAAAGAAGGAATTTCAATCGTGAAGCTATTATAAATATAAGAGAAGCGTTTGATGAAATTTTTGATAAAAATTCTGGCACAATAAATGAAAGGATAAAAATTTTATCAGAAAAATATCAAAATAATGCTGAAGTTATGCAGATAATAAACTTCATAAAAAACGCTGAAAACAGGGCTATATGCCAGCCTAGGAAGTAATTAATTGATTCGTTTTTTCGTTGCTTAAAATAAACGAAACAACGAATAAACGAAACAACGAAAAAGCGACTTTGGAAAAAATAGGTATCATATCTGGATCAGGCAGTTTGCCTTATGAAATTGCTGAAATCGCAAGCAAAAAGGGCATTGAAACTTTTTTTGTTTTTCTGAAAGGTTCAGCAGAAGAAACTCTAGAAAACCTCAAGAAAAATAAGAAAAAAACTAATATAAAATTTGCAATTGCTGAGAAAAATTTTATCTGGTCAAGCATTACAAATGTAGGAAAAATCTTAGATTTTTTTAGAGAAAATTCAGTGCAACATTTACTTCTAGCTGGCGGAATAAAACGCCCTCCCCTGCTCTCGCTAATTCCTGATTTAACAGGTGCAAAATTATTAAAACGATTAATCTCACTTAAAAATGCAGGTGATGATTCTGCTTTAAGAGAAATTATAAAATTTTTGGAAGAGCATAATTTTTCAGTGATAGGTGTTTCTGATATTGCCCCTGAGTTGCTTACAAAAAAAGGCTTTATTACTAAAAACAAACCAAATGAAAGGCAATTATTTGATATTCAAAAAGGCTTTGAAGTTGCAAAAACTCTTGGTAATTTAGATATTGGGCAAGCTGTTATTGTTCAAGATGGTGAGGTTCTTGGCGTTGAAGGTGCGGAAGGAACTTCTGAGCTTATAAAAAGATGTGCCAAACTTCAAAGAGGTGGAAAGGGTGCGATTTTGGTTAAGTCCTGCAAACCTTCGCAAGATAAAAGAGCAGATTTGCCATCTATAGGCATTAACACAATTTATTTATTGAAAGATTTGAAATTCTCTGGCGTTGCCTTAAGCGCAGAAGAATCAATTATTTTGGATTTTGAAACCACCAAGCACCAAGCAGAAAAAGATAATATTTTTATTTATTCTAGTTAACCTCTAAAATTTCATCTTTAAGGATTTCTTTGCAGCGATTTGGAAGCCTTTCCAAAATTTGTTCTTCTGTGAGTTTGGCCTCAGCTTCTTTTTTAGATTTTGGTTGTTTTGCCTCATCGCTAAACCACCAAGCAAGCTCAGAGCCACAGCCATCATTTTTTATTTCTTGCCCTTTTGAAATGCATTCCTCAGAATTTTTTGGACACTTCAAACGAATATGAAAATGCTCATTATGCCCCCACCAAGGGCGAATTTTCTTCTGCCAATCTTCATTCTTAAATTTTGAGCAATAATAATTTTTGATATTGTAATTAACAAAAATTCTATCCACTTTATCGTTTTGGGCAAAAAGTTTTAATATATCTTCCTGATTAGAGCCCCAAAAAGAACTTACTGATTTGCCCTTTTCATCTGCCATATTTAAGGGTTGCAGAGTTTTAATATCCTCAGAGGATAAATTTTGTTTAGCATCATAAAGAGTAAACCAAATATCGGCATCAAGCCCCGTTTGGTGCGAAGAATGAAGCATAAAAACTGGCCCACCATTTTTTTTGGAAATATCTGCGATAAGAAGCTCTTTACCCGTCATTTGTTTAACGCGGTAGCTATAATCTTCAAGCAACTCAACCATTTCAGGGTGGCCATAATTATGCCCTCTCTCTACTCTAGGAAGTTTATAATCTTGGCTATTCTTGCTTAACTCAGCAGAATAAAGCATACAGCCATTATTATGAGTTCCTATAGATTCAGATTGCCCTTCAGCTAAAGCATTTTGTGAAATTAAAAATGTAACTAAAATTAAGAAAAATATTTTCATAAGTAAGAATTTTATTTTTTTATAACTTTGCAACGAACAATATTACCACTTCCAAGATATTCCATTTCATCAAATGCATACATTTTAGTGATGGCGATACCCCTTCCGTTTGGATCGGTCATTCTGGTAGAATCAACTTCTAAATATTTTTTATAATCAAAACCAGTTCCGCAATCTTTAATTTTAATTTCTATAAATTCATTATTTGAATTTATATGAAGCTCAGCAAATTTTGATAAATTTTCTTGTGAATTGCATAATCTATCAATTTCATCACGCCATAATCCTTTTTCAAGAAGTTCTTTTTTTTGGCTGTAAGTTATTCCTAAATTTCCGTGTTCTATTGCATTCACGGTTAATTCATGAAGCCCAAATAAGCTTTTTTCAGCATCTGGCATAAAGCCCGAGGCTAAAATTGAGAGATTTCTTGCTTGCTCTAAATTTTGGAATTTGAAAACTGCACTTTCTAATAACCCTAAAGCTCTCTTTTGGCTTTCATATTCCGTCTTAAAATTTTTGAATTTATTATTATGCTCTAAAGCTGATTTTAATATAGATACTAAGAGTGTTTTAGAATAAGGTTTAGCAAGATAGTAAAAAACACCAGCTTCAATTCCCTCTCTTACTTGTTCAGGCGAGGTCGCTGCAGTTTGCATCACAACTGGTAAATCGGAAAATTTAGGGTTTTTTCTAATCTCATACATAAAAGTAATGCCATCCATAGCGGGCATCATTCTATCTAGAATTATTGCTGATACATCGGGGTTTTCAGCGAGCCTTTCAAGCCCTTCCAAGCCATTATGAGCCAAAATTGTTTGATAGCCTTCTTCAGTTAAATATTCCTGTAGAATATCCAAATTTAGTTCCTCATCATCAACGAGTAAAATTTTTTTGCTTTCAAGATTTTCTATATTTTCCATAAAAAATTATACCATATATTCTTCATTATTTACAGGAAGTGTAAATGTAAAAATTGCACCTTTGGTATCAGATCTATTTTCTGCCCAGATTTTACCATTATGTAATTTTATTATCTCTGAGCATATTGCAAGCCCAAGCCCAGTTCCACCTGCTCCCGTTTTAGTGTTTGAGCTTTGTGCGAATTTATCAAATATATATTCAAGTTCATTCTCAGGAATACCTTGACCATTATCAATAACACTAAAAAATAAATTTTCTGCGTTTGAATAAATGTTTATTTCAATTTCTGTTCCATTACTAGAATATTTAACTGCATTAGAAATGATATTCATAATAACTCTAAATATTTTTTCCCTATCTAAAAATATTTTTGGAATTTCTGAATAATTAGTTTTTATTTTTATTGCTTTTGATTTAATAAGAGATTCCAACTCATTCAAAACTTCATCTGCAATTTCACTAATTAAAATTTTATCAAGATAAAGATTTACTTTACCAGACTCGAGCTTGGATAAATCAAGCAATGAATTCACCAAATTTAGTAATCTATTAGCACTCGTGTTTATATTATTAAAATACTTTAGAAGTTTTGATGGCTCAATGTTTTCCGCCTTATCAATGCCCATTTGCGAGTAACTAATAATTGCATGCATTGGAGTTCTAAGTTCATGGCTCATATTTGCTAAAAATTCTGATTTAGCATTATTAGCTTTTATTGCTTCATCTCTACTTTTTACTATATGCTCTGTTTGCTCTTCAATTAATTGCTCAAGGCCATTTTTATATTCTTCTAACTCATAAGTTCTTTTTGCAACTTCAACTTCAAGATTTTCAGCATATTTTTCATTGGTTTCTTTGTAGATTTTTAGAGCATTATATAGGGATTCAATTTCATAAGAATCAGAGTTAATGCTTGGTAAAACAACCTTTTCACCCTGCCCTATAAAAGCAATTTTATTACTTAAAGAAGTTATAGGTATTAAAGTAATTTTAATAACTCTATAAATATAAATTATTAATAATAGAAAAAATAATGATGCAATTGTAAATATAGTAAGTAAAAAATTTTCTAAAAAATTAACTTGCTGAGAAAAATTTACATCTAAATCTAACTTAGCGATAATTTTTTCCTCACCTTTATAGTTGAATGTAATTTCCTTAACAAAGGTCCTATAGTTGGGGAATAATATATAATTTTTATCTGGCTCATCTGATGGGTGTTCACCAATTTCAGCTATTATATTTTTTCCGTCTTCATCGATTAATCTTATATGATCAATAAATTTATATTTACCATAACCATCAAGAATTTCATTGATTTGGATATTATCCAAATCCCAAATTGGTTTTGCTAAGGAATTTGTTAGATTGTTTATTAGATAATTTACTTTGAATTCAAAGTCTTCATTGAGTTTATCTTTTATGATTAATATTGATAGCGCTGAAATAGTTATAAAAATAATTATAAGACCAATTAAAACCAGAAGAGTGATTTTTCTGGCGAGTGTCGGCTTAGTATTTGAATCAATAGAAAGCATTACAACCCATATTTTTTATTTATATTTTTATATTCACCATTCTTAATTATCTTATCGGTATAGTCAGAGATTATCTTGGCTAACTTATTAGATTGTTCTTTTTTAGCGGGGCTAAATGCCACAAATAAATCTTGAGAAATTTTTTGATTTTTAACATTTTTTTCTGATTTAAAAACACCATCAATTTTATATTTTTTAAGAATATATTTCATTACATTCTCATCTTCTATAACCGCATCAATTCTACTCCTTTTTAATTTAACAAGATTTTGAAATTGAGGTTCATCACCATTTGCAACTTGAACTTTTGAAATATAATCAGAGTTTTTAAGTATATAATCGTCAAGCTCTTTATTACCATAGCTGTAGCCATTAATGACACCTATAGACATATTTTCTAAAGACTTTATTCCTTCATATTTCCAATCTTTATTTTTATCAGTTACATAAAATGCATTGACCATTTTTTGTTGAGGTGTTTTAGGAAAAATAAAATCAGGCGTATCAGGCTTAGACGCACCGAATACCGCATCTATTTTACCTAATCTAGCCTGCTCCACCGCCCTTGCCCAAGGCATTGTAATATACTTTACTTCAATATTATGCTCTTTTAAGGCTTGCCTTGCAATTTCAACTAATACGCCTTCATATTTTGAATTAGGAATACAATTATATGGACACCATTCATCAGCCGCAATAATTACTCTTTCAATTTTTTCTTCCGAATGAGAATTGATAGGAATTAAAAATAGAATAAATAAAATAAAAATTTTCTTAAGCATATAGTAGAAATAAGATTTTAACTATAGGTTGAATATTATAGAAAATTTTTCAAGAAAATTTTCTATAAACTAAGAAAATTCTTAAATATATTATGCAAAAGAGGTTTTTTTGATTTCCGCAGGGTTATTATCATTTGAGCCAAGCGTTGGCTTATTCAACTTGCCATCAAATAAATCTTGGATTTCTGGCCCTGTTAGAGTTTCATATTCCATAAGTGAATTAGCTAATTGATGAAGCTTTTCAATGTGTTCATTTAGCAATTTTTTTGCATATTCATAGGCTTCATTAACTAGAGATTTTACTTCATCATCAATTAAATTAAGTGTTTCCTCAGAAACTGCATCTTTTTTGCCAAGCGAATATCCTAAAAACGGGTTTTCATTATCATCGCCGTGAAATACTGGGCCAACTTTATCACTCATACCCCATTTTTTCACCATAGAACGCGCCATATTTGAGGCATATTGAATATCAGATGATGCACCGCTTGTAACTTTATCATAGCCAAAAATAAGCTCTTCAGCTACTCTGCCACCCATCGCCATAGCCATATCTGATTTCATTTTTTGGCGAGTAACCGAATATTTATCCTTCTCTGGCAGTCGCATAACCATTCCTAAAGCTCGCCCACGAGGGATAATTGTTGCCTTGTGTATTGGATCGCAACCGGGAGCATACATTCCAACAATAGCATGTCCTGCTTCGTGATAGGCGGTGAGTTTCTTCTCCTCATTATCCATTACCATTGATTTTCTTTCTGCACCCATCATAACTTTATCTTTGGCGTATTCTATCTCTCGCATTGTTATGAGTTTTTTATTTCTTCTAGCTGCAATAAGTGCGGCTTCGTTACATAAATTTGCCAAATCTGCACCAGAAAAACCTGGTGTTCCTCGAGCAATCGTCATTAAATTAACATCCGGTGCTACAGGGATTTTTTGAGTGTGTATTTTTAGAATTTGCTCCCTGCCGTTAATATCTGGCAATGGCACAACAACTTGCCTATCAAACCTTCCTGGGCGAAGTAAAGCTGGATCAAGCACATCAGGGCGGTTTGTAGCAGCAACGATTATTATTCCAGCAGTTGGCGAAAACCCGTCCATTTCAACTAAAAGCTGGTTTAGAGTTTGCTCTCGCTCATCATTTCCACCACCCATTCCAGCGCCTCTATGACGGCCTACTGCATCAATCTCGTCAATAAAAACGATGCAAGGTGCGTGCCTTCTTGCCTGATCAAACATATCACGAACACGGCTTGCACCAACACCAACAAACATTTCCACAAAATCAGAGCCTGAAATTGAGAAAAAAGGCACACCAGCCTCCCCAGCAATAGCCCTTGCAAGCAAGGTTTTGCCTGTTCCGGGGCTACCTGAAAGCAACACTCCTTTTGGAATTTTTCCACCAAGAGCTGTGAATTTTTGAGGATCTTTTAAGAACTCAACAATCTCCTGCACCTCCTCTTTCGCTTCGTCAATACCTGCAACATCTGCGAATTTAATAACGCCATCTTTTTCAGTAAGCATACGAGCTTTAGAGCGACCAAACCCAAACGCACCTCCACCTTTACCACCGCCCATTTGTTTCATCATTAAAAACCATAAACCCACTAAAAGCAAAATTGGAAAAGCAGAAGCAAGCAAACTCATTAGAAATCCGCCTGAACTATCTTGCGGACGAGCATCAATGACAACTCCCGCAACTTGAAGTTTTTCAGCTAAACTTGGATAATTAGGGGAGTATGTTGTAAAGCTTGTTCCATCAGAAAATTTGCCACTAATAAAATTATCCTGAATGCGAACAGATTGAACATTTCCCTTTTCAACGCTTGAGATAAAATCAGAAAAATTAAGCGTTGACATTGTGCTTTCTTGATTCATTTGATCATAAAAAAAGCCAAGCGAAACAATTATTATAATCCATAGTAAAATATTTTTTCCAAAATTATTCATATTCTAGGGGGTTAGGTATGGGAGTTATATTAATATCTAAATGGGGTATAAAAGATAAAATTTCAATCTATTTATTAAAATAATTATTATCTAGTGTTCTTAATAATTTGTAATGAATGTTTTTAAGTTTTGGATTTTTTTTCTTAAATTCATCTAAATTTTTTTTACCAATAGGAGTAAATGAACTTATTTTTGAAAGCTCAGGGAAAAAATAAATTTTATCATTTTCCAGCATAATTTCACAAAAATTATAAGTCATAGAAAAATTTTTCTTAATGCAAATTTTTAAGTAAATATTTTTTATTGAATCAAAACGCAATTCATTATTTTCAATTATATTTTCCTTAGTTTTTCTGATGTTTTGGGATATTTCTAAAAGAATTTTTTTTATAATTCTAAAGGCAATTTCGCTGTGTAAATTTATAAAATCATTTAAGGAAATTTCATAAATATTATCAAAAATATTTTTGCATAATTTTTTGAAAAAATTTTCAGTTTCAATTTCTATAAAATCATTGGCTCTTGAAATATTTTCAATCACTGAGTTAATTCTATTAGAAAGTAAGTCATAATCAGAAATGTCTTGCAAAGCTGTTCTAATCTTGTTTCTAGTGAATTTCTGATTCTGGTTAGATGAGTCCTCAAACCATTTAATTTTATTTTCAATCAAGAAATTTTTTAGATCATTTTTAGAATAATTTAGAAGTGGGCGAATGAAATTTATTCCATTAATTGAAGATTTTTCTTTAATTGCAGAAAGCCCTTGCAAGCCCGAACCACGCTCAAGCCTCATTAAGAAAGTTTCAACATTATCATCTTTATGATGTGCCAGAAAAACATTTTTTATATTATTTTCTTTGCAATATTTTGTAATAAGGTTGTAGCGAAGATTTCTGAGAGATTCCTCACTTATAGTTGATGGTTGATGGTTGATAGTTAATGGAGTTAGAACAACAGCGTTTACATCATTTTTTTCTAAGTATTTTTTTACTTCATTGGCCTCCTTAGTTGATTCTCTGCGGAATTTGTGATCAACAATAAGTGCAGTAAATTTTAATTTTGGAAATTGCTTTTTGACTAAAAAAGCTAAAGCCATACTATCTAAGCCGCCAGAAACAGCGATTGCAAAATTTTTAATATTAGTAAAATAATTTTTAGAAATTTTTACTTCCATATAATTTTACTTTAACAAATAAAAAGCCCCGCCGAAATTTCTTAGGGCGGGGCTAAAAATTAGATTGTTTAACTTTTAGTTTACAACCGTAACGCCTCTACGATTTTTAGACCAAGAAGCCTCTGTAGAACCAAGGAATTCAGGGAATTCTTTACCATAAGAGATAGTATTAACTCTAGCAGGGTTCACACCACGATTTACTAGGAAATCCTTGACTGCATTTGCCCTTCTTTCACCAAGTGCAATATTATATTCACGTGTTCCACGCTCATCGCAATGTCCTTCAATAGTAACATTTACATTCTGGTTTTGAGTTAACCAATTAGCTTGACGAGATAATGTCGCTTGAGCATCAGAAGATAAAGATGAACTATCAGTTGCGAAGAAAACTCTATCACCTGCAACCGCAATTAACTCTTCCTGGCTTGCAACATTTAAGCCTTGTTGAGCTGAAGCATCAGTGCTAGCGTTATCAAGAGGAACTATATTGCTAGAATCAACATTCTGAGAGTTTAATAATGCACCATCTTCATAAGTTGCATCGGGATTTGGCTTATCTTTTTTGAACCAAGAGCAAGAAGTAGTTGAAATTGATAAAGCTAGGATAGCAAGAGTAAGTATATTTTTCATGGTAATTGCCTTTTTGTTTAGAATTTTAATATAATTTGCTTACGCAATGGTTAGTTTGATATAAACAAATTTTTATTTTGCAAGCTATAAATCATTTTATAAATTAAAAATCAAATATTTTTTTAATATTTTTGCAACACATGCTTTTGTTATGTTATATTAAAAAATAAAAAGCCAACCTACATGGTTGGCTTTAATTTTATCAAATGGAGTAATTTATATTAGGCAACTTTAGAAAGTTCCGCTCTTTCAGCTTCAACCCTTTCAATGTCCGCTTTACCTTTTGCTAGAATATTTCTATCGACAAGTTCTATTATCGCCATCGGGCAAGAATCACCTTGTCTAAAGCCGAATTTAATAACTCTAGTATAACCACCTTTACGAGTTTTATATCTCTCAGCAACTTCAGAAAAAAGTTTTTTAACTGCTGTTTCTTTTTTAAGAACTGAAAAAGCTCTTTTTTTAGCAGCTAGATCACCTTGTTTACCTAGAGTGATTAACTTCTCAACATAAGATTTAAGAGCTTTTGCCTTCACTAAACCTGTTTTAATTTGCTCATGCTCAATAAGCGAGCAAGCTAAATTTGAAAGAGTAGAATCCCTATGCCCTTCCTTTCTATTTAATTTTTTTTGTTTAATTCTGTGTTTCATAAAAATATATTATTCAAAATTTTAAGCCTGCATAGCAATTTTATCTAAAAAAGCAAGATTAATAATTAGTTCTTGAAAGGGTCTTCATATTTCTTAGCAAGATCATCAATGTTCTCAGGTGGCCAACCGAAAACTTCCATACCAAATCTCAAGCCCATTTCTGATAGAACTTCCTTAATTTCATTAAGTGATTTGCGACCAAAATTAGGAGTTCTTAACATCTCACCTTCAGTTTTACGAACTAAATCACCAATATAAACGATATTCTCATTTTTGAGGCAGTTTGCAGAGCGAACTGAAAGCTCAAGCTCATCAACTTTCTTAAGAAGGTTTTTGTTAAATGGAAGCTCATCTCTAACTTCTTTGATTTCTTCAACTTCTTGGAAGTTAATGAATACCTGAAGTTGATCCTGAATAATTTTTGCAGTAAATGCAATTGCATCCTCTGGCTTAACTGCCCCATTAGTTTCAACAGTGAGAATTAATCTATCATAATCTGTAACTTGACCAACACGAGTTTCTTCAACTTTATAAGAAACTTTCTGAACAGGGCTAAACAATGCATCAATAGGAATAACGCCAATGGAAGCTTCTTTAGGCTTATTTTGATTTGCTGGAATGTAACCTTTGCCAGTTTCAACAACTAAATCCATGTCAAGTGAAGCACCTGCATCTAGGTGGCAAATTACCAAATCTTTATTTACTATATTAACTTCATTTGTTTCAGTAATCATACCCGCAGTAACCGCACAAGGGCCAACAGCTTTAAGTTTAAGAGTTCTTTTATCATTGGCATGTGATATAATATTCAATGACTTAATATTAAGTATAATATCAACAACATCTTCTTTAACGCCTGAGATTGATGAGAATTCGTGAAGAACGCCATCAATTTTAATAGCCGTAACAGCCGCACCTTGTAAAGATGAAAGTAAAACCCTGCGTAATGCGTTACCAAGTGTTAAACCAAAACCTCTTTCTAAAGGCTCAATAACTATAACTGCTTTTTTGTTTGTTTGCTCTTTGAAATTAACTTTAGATGGTTTAATTAGCTCTCTCCAGTTTTTAGATATTAATGCAGACATTTATAACTCCAGTTAGTTTCTAAGTATTATTGAAAATGAAATTTTGAGATAAGATTATACTCTTCTTCTCTTAGGGGCTCTACAGCCATTGTGAGGAACACCAGTTATGTCCTTGATAGAATTAACATTAAAGCCACATGATTGTAACGCTCTTAATGCTGATTCCCTACCTGCACCAACGCCCTTTATAAGAACATCAACCGTTATTAAGCCGAACTCTTGAGCTTGTTTGGCAGCTTTTTCAGTTGCAACTTGAGCGGCATAAGGTGTTGATTTTCTTGAGCCTTTGAAGCCACAAGCACCAGATGTTGACCAAGCTATTGCATTACCAGTTTGGTCAGTAATTGTAACAATAGTGTTGTTAAATGAGGCATTAATGTGAACTACACCCCTAGATACATTCTTTTTAACCTTCTTTTTAGCTGGCTTAGCGGCTGAATTTTTGGTTTCTTTTTCTTGAGTTTGCGTTTTAGTATTCATATTAATATAAAAATGAAATTAGATTATTTATTATTTCTTAGCATTAATTTGCTTTTTACCAGCAACTGGGATAGCTTTACCCTTCCTTGTTCTAGCATTAGTATGAGTTCTTTGACCTCTAACAGGCAATCTTTTCCTGTGTCTAACGCCTCTATAGCACGCCATATCAACTAACCGCTTGATATTACTTGAAACTTCCCTTCTAAGATCACCCTCAACAACGAAATTAGCGTCAATATACTCACGAATAGCAATTATTTCTTGCTCAGTAAGATCTTTAACCCTTTTATCAGGAGATATTTTGGTAACTTTGCAAATTTCAGTTGCACGAGTTGGCCCAACGCCAAATAAATAACGCAATGAAATTTCTAACCTTTTGTTTGTTGGTAAATTAACGCCCGCAATCCTTGCCATAAATAGATTTCCTTTGAATTTTGAAAATAATTTTAGATATAAAATAGGTGCGGAATATATATTGCGTAATCCCTATGTCAACTATTATTATAAATTTTTTTAATGAATATTTATAGACTATTAAGTATAAAACTCCTAGAACCTAGAACATAGAACCTAACACCCTATCATGAAGTTAGAAAAATTAATAGAATACAATGATTTATATAGGAGTTTTGCCAGAAGCATTTCTGTGCTTGGCACATTAAATTGGCCAGATGATGCAAAGGCGGTATTTCTTGAATCTTACGAGAAGGGCAACCCTATATTGCCTGAATTTGAATATCCAAAAATTGAATACTCAGATAAGAAAGAAAAGCTGAAATATATATTAAATGGTTTAGCTGGTGAAACTTCCATAGAAGCGAATTTTCTGAAAAGCAATACTGAGAGCTATATTTATGCAATAGCTATGATGCAAGGCGTTGGCACAAAAATTGTAAATGAAATATCACAAGTTTTATATGGCAGCCCATATGACAAATTACCTAATTATAACTTAACAAGCGTTGAGGCCGCAAAATTTTTCCTTAATGTTGAAAGTAAATTCAAAAGTGAAGCAGTAATTGAAAATGATGAAAATGAAATAACTTCAGAACAACTAAAGGAATATCTAGAAAATAATATTAATAGAGTGTTTGAAAGGGGCGATATCAAAGTTGAAATTGATACTAAAATGGCTTCAAGAGCTTCCGTTACCTCAAGAAAGGTTAGAGTTAGAGCCAATACTATTTTCAAAAAATATGAGGCAAAGCAACTTCTCAACCATGAAGTTTTCACGCACGCTTTGTGTTCCATAAATGGCATCAATCAGAAATATATGTATGCAATGGAGTTCACTTCGCCTAGGATTACCGCCACACAGGAAGGCCTTGCTCAGTTTTCAGAGCTTATAACTGGCTCAATACACCTAAATAGATTAAAAAGAATCGCACAGAGAATAATTGCACTTGATAAAGCTATTAATGGTGCGGATTTTCTTGATATTTTCAAATTTTTTATAGAGAATGGGGATACAAACGAAGAAGCCTACATGTCTGCGATGAGAATTTTTAGAGGTGGCAAACCCAAGGGAGGAATAGTTTTTTTCAAAGATGGTGTTTATATAAAAGGAATGCTTGAGGTTTTTAGCTTTTTTATGAATTCTATGGAAGAAAATAAATTAAACAATTTGAAGGTTTTATTTTCTGGAAAAATGACAATTTCCGATGTTGAAGATATGAATTATTTAATGTCGCAAGGGCTTGTTAATCCGCCGAAATATATTCCAGTTTGGTTTGATAACATTCATAATTTAGCTGCTATATTAGCTTTTATGCAATTCGCAACAAATTTGAATTTTAATACAAGTGGTGTTTAGCTGTTAGTATTTGGTCTTTAGCGGCGGAATAAAGCTAAAAACCAACAACTAACCTCTAAAAAACCAACAACTAACACCTTAATTTATGTCTATTTGGCAGAAAATATCTGAAAATTTCAAATCTAAAAATCCTGAAATTATAGAAAAGGCAATAAAGGAGAACACCCAATACGCCAGTTTTTTAGAAGGAAAATTCGCAAAGAATTTAGTTGTGGTAACACCTTGGAATTCAGAAAAAGGCAAAAGAATGTTGCTAGAATCTGATTATAATAATTCCTTTTTTCATCTTGCACATACATTTCAAAGTATGGCAAACCCTTTTTATGGTAGTGTTGCCTCAATGGTAAATGTTCTAAATGCACTAAGGCTTGATAAAGGAATTGTACCAGATAGCAACGAGCGAATATTCAAACTTTTTGATAGAAACACTGGTGAAATTAGAGAGTTTTCATTCAATATTTATACGCAAAATTCTTTACTAGATGATGAAACTGATTTGGTAAAGCATCGTGAAAAAATTCTTCCTAAAATTAAAGATGAAGTTGCCTATGTTGATTTTGATGAGTTCAATCCGGGTTTAAGCCTAATGCAGATGAAAAGAATTCTTGAGATATATAAATGCTCGGTTGATATTTTTTATGCTCATAATGATGTAAATAATGGCGTTGCGGATTTTATTTCCCACTTAAAAGATGCTCTTTCGTCTGATAAAAAATTCATTATTGCAAATTTTTATGGTGAGATAATTGGGCTTCATCAAGCAGGTCACTTTTCAACGATTGCAGCTTTCCACGAGCCAACTTGGAGCGTTTTAGTGCTAGATACCGCATCTCACAAACACCCTTGGTATTGGGTTTCAGTTGATCAATTATATCACGCAATGAACACCGAAGCTAGAGAGGGAAACAAAAGAGGTTATTTAGTTGTAAGTGATAAACTCTAATCAAAATATTTTTTCCAATAAAATAGTATCTTCTCTTTCTGGAGAGGTTGAGATTGCTGAAATTTTAACCCCTATTAACTCTTCCAATTTTTTAATATAAGTGATAGCATTTTTGGGAAGATTTTCTAAATTTCTAACATTTGCAGTGGTTTCACTCTTCCAACCTTTCATCTCTATATATTTAGCCTTTGCTTTGGCTTGAAGCTCCGGAAGTGCTGGAAGATAATCATACTCCCTGCCTTCAATTTCATAAGCGTAACAAA
>JANRLM010000056.1 GCA_033762595.1 Rickettsiales bacterium | reverse complement strand
AGGGGACCTATTTTCAAGCATCTTGGAAGATTTTGGTCCTACTTGCTCTGCTTCGTAGATTACTTGTTTTAATTCATCGTGAGTTAACCAGCCATTTAATAATTCTTGATTTAAAACATTTAATTTTTGCGGAACTATTGAAACCATTTCTCCCACTTCATGATTTCCAATTACACAAATCCCTGAATTAAGAAGATTATTAAAAATAAAGTGCTGTATATTTCTAAAATTTCTAGATTCTGTATCATCTTCAACTTTTCTGGCAATCTTGTGAGATAGCATGCTAACTAAACGTTGTGTGTCAAGATCTCCACCCTTGCCAAATATTTGTAATGGATTAATCCCACTCTCTACCGCAAATAATGATGACATAACATCAAGGGGATTGCTATCCATTATGATCTTAGCATTTTGGCAGTATTTTTTAACTTGCTGTGCGAAAAATCTTATTGGTTCTGCATTTTTAAATAAAGACCAGCCTCTGGTTGAAAAACCCCCTTTGGGAAAAGGAGCACTAACAGTAACAATAACAATATCGCTACCTTTAATTTTTGCTAATTCTGATTGTTCTCTTGCGTTAATTGTAACTATATGTGGAAACTTTCCTCTTATTTCGCAGGCACTTACTATTTCTCCTTTACAACCTTTTGCTCTTTCATTAACATCAACTAAGACTAGAGTGTCTTCATTTCTAATTATCCCTTCAATAGCTAGGTGTACGGCTGTCTCTTTACCGCTATTGCCCATCCCTATTATAGTTATTTTTTTACTCATACAAAAAAACTGTTAATACCAAATCTACCCCAAAAACCTTAAAAAAAGGTTAACACTTTACATATTTTTCAAAATTATTATAAAGCTTTGAAAATAAACATATAAATTAAAATAAATCAATATGTCAGCTCCGAAAACTTTATACGATAAAATCTGGGAAAGTCACTTAGTGCATCAGGCGGAAGATGGAACGGCTTTGCTTTATATTGATCGCCATATGGTGCATGAAGTTACCAGCCCCCAAGCGTTTGAGGGGTTAAGAATGGCAGGCAGAAAGGTGCGTCAGCCTTCAAAAACTCTGGCGGTTGCAGATCACAATGTGCCAACTAAAGATAGGCAATTTGGAATAAAAGACCCTGAATCACGCACGCAGGTTGAAACTCTTGAGGCAAATTGTAAGGAATTTGGCGTTCAATATTTTCCACTCACTGATAAACGCAACGGAATTGTTCATATTGTAGGCCCCGAGCAAGGCTTTACGCAACCGGCGATGACTATCGTTTGTGGGGATTCTCACACCGCAACGCACGGGGCGTTTGGCTCGCTTGCGTTTGGCATTGGCACTTCAGAGGTTGAACATGTGCTTGCAACGCAAACCCTCATTCAAAAGCGGGCAAAAAATATGCGTGTAACGATTGATGGTAAGCTCCCGCTTGGCGTTACTGCAAAAGATATAATCCTTGCGATAATTGGTAAAATCGGCACGGCTGGTGGCACTGGTTATGTGATGGAATATGCTGGCTCGGCAATACGCACACTTTCTATGGAAGGCAGAATGACCATCTGCAATATGGCGATTGAAGGCGGTGCTAGGGCTGGATTAATCGCACCTGATGAAACTACCTTCACTTATATAAAAGGCAGGCCGTTTGCACCAAAAGGTGAAGATTTTGATAAAGCCGTTGCTTACTGGAAGAATTTTACAACTGATGCAGATGCTAAATTTGATGTTGAGATTAACATTCCGGCGGAATCTATTGCACCTCTAGTAACTTGGGGAACAAGCCCGCAAGATGTTCTGCCAATTGATTCTGTAGTGCCAAATCCAAAAGATGCGAAGGATAAATTCCAAGCCGATGCATGGGCGAGAAGCCTTGAATATATGGGGCTTACGGCTGGCACAAAACTTCAAGATATTCAGGTTGATAAAATATTTATTGGCTCTTGCACTAATGGCAGAATTGAGGATTTACGAGAAGTTGCGAAAGTTGCAAAAGGTAAAAAAGTTGCATCAAATATCAAGCTTGCAATGATTGTTCCGGGTTCTGGCTTAGTAAAAGAGCAGGCTGAAAAGGAAGGCTTAGATAAGATATTTATTGAGGCTGGTTTTGAATGGCGTGATCCGGGTTGTTCAATGTGCTTAGCAATGAATGCTGATAGGCTGGAGCCGGGTGAGCGTTGTGCTTCAACCTCAAACCGCAATTTTGAAGGCAGGCAAGGCAGAGGTGGCAGAACTCACTTAATGTCGCCTGCTATGGCAACCGCCGCCGCTATTGCCGGCAAAT
The DNA here is from genome assembly GCA_033762595.1 of Rickettsiales bacterium. Classification (NCBI taxonomy): domain Bacteria; kingdom Pseudomonadati; phylum Pseudomonadota; class Alphaproteobacteria; order Rickettsiales; species Rickettsiales bacterium. The sequence goes on along the minus strand of JANRLM010000056.1, from coordinate 17,420 downwards.
TGGCTGATGTTAGGGGTTTAGTGTAGTGTTCACTAAAAATAGATTAAGCCCATTAACCTTGGTAAAAACAACAGAAATTAAATAAAGCTCTTAAAAAAATATTTTCTACCCCCTGCCCTTGTAATTTGGAACGTTCTGCTCTGGAAGCCAAATATTTTTCGGTAAAGTGCCATTTTGATAGAATATATCTATTGGAATACCACCCCTTGGATACCAATAACCGCCTATCCTCAGCCATTTTGGCGATATTGTTTTTTCAATCCTTTTTGCAATATCAATTGTGCATTCTTCGTGAAAGCCAGCGTGATTTCTAAATGAAAAAAGGAATAATTTGAGAGATTTACTCTCAACAATTAGTTTGTTTGGTGCATAATCAATCATCAAATGAGCAAAATCTGGTTGCCCTGTAACTGGGCAAAGTGAAGTAAATTCTGGGCAAGTAAATCTTATTAAATAATCTCTATCAGAATGAGGGTTTTTAACTGCTTCTAACTTAGCATCGCTAGGATTTTTAGGATAATTAGTTTGCCCGCCTAGTTGTTTTAATTTTTTATAATTTGTCATAAATTTACAATTTTTTAAGGAGTATATAAATTTTCTAAAACTTCACTTGGAATCTCAGCGTAGCCTCCAACACATTCATTAGTGCTTTTTTCACCAAGATAAGCACCTGCCGCATCTATACATTCCGCACCTACAAAATATTTCCCTGAAGTTGGTGTGAATGGTGCATCAATTTTAGTATCAATATCCATATGAATTGAAACCTTTATTTTCCCCTTGCTAAGAGTTCTATCAGAACTATTATTTTTTTGCCCAACTTTTAGAACATATAAAAATCTTCTAGTTGTAGGGCCTGATGAAATTACAACAGAATCAGTATTTACAAATGTCCAACCCACTCCATTTACCGCTTCTGAAGCTGGTCTATGAGTTCCAACATCTCTATAAGCTGGTGCAGAGCACGGGTCAAAATATATAGATTGACGAATAAATTTCTGCATAGACATTTGAAGCCATATTAAATCTTCCTCCGTTGCATTATCCCATTTGCCATTGCCAAAATTTGTTGTTGCACAAACATCATCTGAATAGCCAGTAAAACCATTTTGGCTTAAAAAGCTTGCCGGCACATCACCGGGCCTAAAGCCATATTTTTCACGAAATCTATCTTGAGACGCTTTGAAATAATTTATTTCAGAAATTATGCCGTTAACTTTAGCCGTATCTAAAATTCCAGAAGCGAAGAAAAACATTGATATAAGAACACCAATTATCACCACCACAACCGCCAACTCAACCACTGAAAAGCCTTTTTGCTTTATTTTCATTAAATTAATTTTTTGTTTGAAAAATTATAATCTATAATAAACTCAAGAAATTTAATTAACAAATCAAATTTATGACAGAAATTATAATGTATAAAACCACTTATTGCCCTTACTGCACAAGGGCTAGAGATTTTTTAGCAAGAAAAGGGTTTGCAATCACTAAAGAAATTGATGTTACAAACTCTGATGAGCTAAGGCAAGAAATGCTTGATAAATCTGGGGGCAGAAAAACCGTTCCACAAATCTTCATCAACGGTATTCACATCGGTGGCTATGATGACACAGTTGCATTAGATAAAGAGGGAAAACTTGATAAAATCATCAACGGCAAGTGAATTTATCATAAGTTTTTGAGCCAGAATTTTTAGCTCTTTCGTATGAATATTTCATAAAAGGGAAAAATTTTCCAACCCAAGCAAAGATGCTTTTTTCATTCATAGCTTCAGCATAAGCTACATATTCTGGGAAGTTTGAAAGGTGGTTTTCCTCAGTTCTAGCCCTCACATAATAAATAATATTTACACCAAATAACATTGCACAATTTCTAACCGCTGTAACCCAATCTGAGTTTGTAATAAAGGGAATTGAAATCAACCACCAAGAGAGGTTTTTGAAAACATAGGCTGGGTGCTTTGTTAGAGCAAAAGGCCCATCTGATACTAATCCACGATAAGTTAAATTTGAAAACCTCATACCAAATGCAACAGTTGCAAGCGAATAAATTCCTATAGAAAATAAAATCAAACTTCCCCAAATTATATAGCCAATGGAATTTTCAGTAAAAAAATTTCCCCAATAATAGCCTTCCTCATATTGAAAATAATTGCTGTTGAAAGCCCCAACCCAGAATGGTTCATAGCACATTATACAAACAAGCCACCCAAGCAAAGTTGGCTCTGCGGAATAGATTTGCGTGTTAAATAATTTTAGCGTTAATGAATATCCAATCACCGCAAAGATAATATCAATTGTGAAAATAAAACTATAAGCTAAATCAAAAAAATTCTTGAAGTTTTGAATGTTTGATAAATTCAAATTATGCAGAAAATTAAAATTATTAATACAATAAATTGTCATTAATGGCAGAAAGAAAGCCTTCACAATCCAAGCTCTTGAATGCTCCCAGATTAATTTTTTATCAATATTTTTGAAATCAAATTTTGCAATCAAACCCAAATTATAATAAGAATCTTTAGGGTTTTTCATCATTAAATCAGTGATTATAAAATAAGGAATTGCTAGAATAAAAATATAATCAGAAACTAAAAGTAACTTTTCAAAAAATGGCTTGTAATAATCCGTTCTGTAAATTGGAAATAAATTATAGATGAGAAATATTGCAAGAAAAGTAATCGCTAAACCAATTAATTTCTTAAAAATTCTATCAAGGCTAAATTTATTTCTAATCTTAAAATTTATAGGAAATTTGCTATTTTTTTCAGTAGCACGATAAATTTCATAAATAGCAATAGGCAGAACTGCATTCACAAAACATAGGAAAACCAAGCTCAAATCACCAGCTTGAAAATAATTTCTGCAAGTAAAAAAAATAAGATAAAATAAGAAGCAACCTAGCAAATTTACTAAAAAATTTGTATCTGATTTATAAGACATATTTTATTTATAAATTTCTTTGATAATTTATGATGCAAATTTATAAAATTACAATTAGAAATAATTTCAAAAATAATTTTATATGACAGAAAACAATAAAGAGTTAAGTTTTGAAAAAGCAATTATTGAGCTTGAAAATATCACAAGAAAGCTAGAATCTGGTAATCTTGAACTTGAGGAATCTATCAAACTATATGAAAAAGGCACTGAGCTTGTGAAAATTTGTGAAAAAAGGCTTTCTGATGCAAAATTAAAAGTTGATCAAATTGTCAAAGATGAAGCTGGCAATAAAAAACTTGAGCCATTTCCTAACGAATTTGAGGGGTAATTATGCAAAACGAAAATCAAAAATATCATTTCGCACTTAGGGTTATACACTGGGCAATGGCTGTTATTATAATTGGCCTTTTAACCTCTGGTTTTACAAAAGGATATTTACCAAAAGAATATAGAGGCGATTTTTATTTCTATCATAAATCATTTGGAATGATTGCTTTAGGGCTAATAATTTTAAGAATTATTATTAAGTCACTCACTTTCAAAACTGAGCCTAAGCTACCAGAAATACTTGGAAAGCAGAATATAATTCTTGCAAAACTAGGCTGGGCGTTGCTTTACTTGTTTATGATTTTTATGCCTCTAAGTGGCTACATTGCTACCGATGCAGGAGATTATTCCTTACCGGTTTTTGGATTCCAGTTTCCAGATTTAATTACAAAAAATAAACCATTAGGAAGATTTTTTTGGGAGCTTCACGAAACACTGCCTTGGTTTTTTGTAGCAATTATATCGCTTCACTTTTTAGCAAGCGTAAAACATTATTTTTTAGATAAAGTAAATTTATTTAAGAGAATGTTATAAAATGAATAAATCTACCATAAATATTAACCGAGAAAATCTGCCTTACAGGAAGTGCGTTGGAATTATGCTTCTTAATAAGAATAGAGAGGTTTTTGTTGGTCAAAGAATAGATAACAAAGCTGATGCGTGGCAAATGCCACAAGGTGGCATTGAAGATGGTGAGGATTTAATTTTCGCCGCTAAACGCGAGCTTCTTGAGGAAATTGGCACTAATAACATTGAAATAATATCGCAAGCTCAAGGTTGGTATTCTTACGATATTCCAGATTATTTAATTCCAAAATTTTGGAATGGAAAATATCGCGGTCAAACCCAAATGTGGTATCTTGCGAATTTTTTGGGGGAAGATTCTGAAATAAATATCAACACTGAAATTCCAGAATTTACCGCTTGGAAGTGGAGCAAACCTTGGGATTTACCTGCAATTATAGTGCCATTTAAGAGAGATTTATATAAAGGCCTACTTGAAGAATTTAAGGATTTTCTATAATAAAAATAATGTTATTTCGAGCTATACTTAGAATTTGCTCTATATTTCTCCCCCTGCTTGCGGGGGGAGATTAAGAGGGGGGCATTAAAAAAGTTTGATTTAAGCAATCTTTGCCCCCACCCTAACCCTCCCCCGTAAACGGGAGAGGGAATAAAGTTTAAGCATCAATTTACAATAAACCACTATGAAAAAAATTGCGATAGTAGGACTCGGCAAATCAGGCTTAGCATCTGCGGAATATTTTCAGAAGAAAAATATTCCAATTCTGCTTTATGATGATAACAAAAACACCAAAACTCCGGATTATCTTCCCAACATTACTGACTATAAAAACTGGAATTTTGATGAAATTTCTGAAATATTATTTTCACCCGGCATTCCAGTTGAACTTCCAAAACCTCACCCTATTGCAGAAATTGCCAAGCAGAAAAATATTCCAATAATTAGTGATATTGAAGTTTTAGCTCGTGATAAAAACCCTACCTCAAAAATTATTGCAATTACTGGAACTAATGGAAAATCAACCACTACAGCCTTAGTTCATCATATCCTTAAAGAAAATAATATTGATTGCCAAATCGGGGGAAATTTTGGAATACCCGCACTAAGCCTTGATGTTGAAAGAAAAAACAGCTGGTTCGTGCTTGAAGTATCTTCTTTTCAACTTGATATTACTCCTAAAGCAAAGTTTGAAGTTGCAATTTTCCTAAACCTCACGCCAGACCATATGGAAAGATATCAAACCCTTGAGCGTTATGCAAAATCTAAAATGCGAATTTTCTTAGGGCAGGAAAGAACTGATTTAGGAATAATCTGCACTGATACTGAAATAATGAAAAACCTCGCAGAAGAAATTTCAAAGCACAATAATATTTTCAAATTCAAAACTGGTGATTTTTTTAAGAATGAGTTTTTCCCTAATTTGATGGGGCTTCATAATTTACAAAATATCTCGGCGGCTTATCTTGCCACAAAACAGGCTGGGCTTACTGATAATCAAATTATCTCAGCAATAAAAACTTTTTCAGGACTAGATCACAGAATGCAAAAAGTGGCAGAACATTCTAGGGTTATTTTTATCAATGATTCCAAAGCAACCAATGCTGATGCAACTGAACCTGCACTAAAAACCTATGAAAATATTTTTTGGCTTGCTGGTGGCGTTCCAAAAGAGGGCGGAATTGAAAGCCTTAAGGAATATTTTAGTAAAATAAATACTGCTTATTTTTATGGGCAGGCAAAAGATGAATTCGCAAAAACTTTCAAGAATGCTGGTTTTGGCAATTTCAAAATTTTAGCAGGCTTCAAAGATGCTTTTAATGAGGCTAAAAAAGATGCGATAGAAAATGGCAAAATAAATAATAAACCTAAGCCGGTTTTGTTGCTATCTCCAGCCTGTGCCTCATTCGATGAATTCAAGAATTACGAGGAAAGGGGAAATTTGTTTAAGGATTTATCTAATAAACTCAATTAATACACTCACAATTTACATCTTCATTTATTAGCATTGAAGTTATTTGGTGTGCACTCATATAAACTATTATACAGCAAACCATTATAATAATAAAAGGCCAATTTATTTTACCGATTAAAGCGAGAACTCCGATAGTCAATACAACTGCTGTAACTAAAGCTATACCAAAACCGCCACCGCATAGCATCTGCCTTAATTCACATAGCTTAGAAGAAACGCTTTCTGCATCATTACAAAAAGAAAACTCTGGCAACATCAGAAATGTTACCAGAGCTGTAAATTTAATCAAATTATGCATTATTGCACTAATATACCATCGCATGTTCCATCACCACATGAACCTCCTTGAAGCTGATCATTAGTAATTAAAACTGCAATTTGATAAGCACCTGATATCACAACGATAGCAATAGTTGTTATCAAAACTAAACCCCAGTTCACTTTTCCGAAGAAAGCACCAATGCCTAAGAATAATATTGCGACCGTCGCAACTACTAGAATAATACCATCATTCATAATACAATCAAAAATCTCACACGCTTGATCAAAAGGCGTTTGAGCATTTGCTATCATTGGAATGAAGAACATTGCCAATAATGTTAATAAATAATTTTTTTTCATTTTAACCTCAAATTTAAGTTGTTAATTTAATCGATATCTAACCAATCTAAATTTAGTATAACTTGCTTTTGTTACAAGTTTGTTACAAAATTATATAAAATTTTAACAAAAACCACAATTACCACAAACCATTGAAATGAAAGATTTTTTTGCAAATATCATTGAATTTTCCTCCCCCTCAACACAAAATAGGGTTTGTAATAACTATGATGTTTTGAAATTTATAGCCATTTTCACAATGGTTATTGATCATATTGGCAGTTACTTCTTTCAAGATATTGAAATATTTAGGGAAATTGGCAGAATTGCCTTCCCAATTTTCCTATTTTTAGTCGGCTATTCAGAAAAATTTGAGCCTCGTTATAACCTTCTTTTTTACGGAATTATAATAACAATTGCTCATAATTCCTTAATAAAATTTCAACAAGCGGATATCTTAATAAGTATTTTCTTGAGCTGCCTTGTTATGAAATACCTTAAAAACAAGAATTATTTAGATATAAAATATTTCAATGAAATTTTAATCTCTACAATCATTTGGAGTTTTTTCACCAGCTTTATTTTTGCTTATGGAACGATAGCTTTTATGTTTGCAATCGCAGGATATTTTTTCAAAACCCAACCGGAAAATAATAAAGTTAAGCTATTCTTATTTATTTCAATTTTCTTTAATTTACTAAATTATTATGTTTTTTCTAGCACTCCAAAAACCAGCTTAAATACAATTTTTATAGTATTGATTGGCTATATAACTTATTTTCTATTAAGTAATTTCAGATTATCTGAAGTAAATTTTATTGGTAAAGATCTTATAAAATCCGTCTCTCAAAACGCTCTATTTATCTATATTTTTCACAAATTATTATTTATTCTTATGGCTTATTATGCTCGTTAACCACCAATTGTCACCCCGCATTTATTGCGGGGTTAATTGTTGAAATTACTTATAAACCTAAGTTTTGAGCTTGTTTTATAGTTAACCCTGCAATAAATGCGGGGTGACAAAAAAGGATAATAATAAAAAATCTACGATTATTTTATCACTTTCCAAAGTCAAAATAATCTGGGATTTTAGCCTCAATTAAAGGGAATAAATTATTTTTGCTAGAAGTTCGCCAAGAATGCAGATGTAAATTATTACCTAAACCATCAACAAAAGCAACAGCACCACCATATTTTCCATCGCCTAAAATTGGAAAGCCCTCATCAGCTAAGTGAACTCTAATCTGGTGTTTTCTGCCAGTTTTTGGAAAAACTTCTAGCAAAGTAAGCTTGCTTGCGTAATGCTCCACAACCCTATATTCCGTTACTGAAATTTTACCCTTTTGATAATCAACCATCATTTTTTCAGTGCCACCTGCACCCATTCTTGCACCAATTGGCTTTGCAATTCTACCCTTCATATTTGGCACTCTGCCAACTACTAAAGCTAAATATGATTTTTCAATCTCACGATTTTTGAAGGCTTCAGTAAGCTCTCTTGCGGTATCCAAATTTCTTGCAATCAGCAAAACACCTGAAGTATCTTTATCAATTCTATGAACTAAAAGTGGGCGTTCCTCATTGCCAAATTTTAGAAAATCTAACAACAAATCAACACTTACTATAACCCCACTTCCGCCTTGCGTCGCAATGCCTTGAGGCTTATTTATCGCAATAATATTTTCATCTTTATAAATAATATTATTTAGTAAATATTTTTCAGCATCTTCTAATTTACCAACTGGCTTCTTTTTTGGAATTACGAACCCAGATGCATTCTTAGCCTTTTCATCTTCTTGGCTTGCTGGAATGTAAATTTCATCGTTAAGCTGAACAAGATAAGTTTGTTTTTGAGATTTTCCATTAACACGAATTGCCCTTTTCCTTAGCAATTTTTGAATAAAAATATATGGAAACGGAATTTTTGCCTTCTTCAAAAACTTAGATAATTCCAAGCCTTCATATTCTTTTTTTACAATTATTTTTGTGCCTTGAGCCATTTTTATAATTATTTAGCGATTAAATACCCTGCATAAACCGCCACTATGCCTAAAAATACTGATAATACAACATATATTAAGCCGTTTATAACCTGCCCTTTTTGAATAAATTGTAAAAAATCTAATGTGAATGATGAAAAAGTTGTAAGCCCGCCCAAAAAGCCAATAGCAAGCAAGGGTTTTACAATATTAAAAGTGTTTGAATTGAAAAACCCCCTTTCATATCCAGCAAAAATTAGCCCAATTAAAAAACTCCCAATTACATTTACCACTAAAACATAATTGATATATTCTGGCAATTTCGTCCTTATATTTTCTGAAAAAGCTGAGAGAACCCCATATCTGGTAACACAACCAAGCATTCCACCAATCGCCACTAAAATAATATTTTGCATAGAAACTCCGCTAATTAAAAAAAAAACTCCCCTGCCACCCTCTCCACCAAGTAAATTGCCGTTTGGCATAATTTCTAGTCGCTTGCTGTGCTTTTGAAATTGCTTCGTCTAAAGAAATTTCCCCATCTAAATATGCGATAATTTCACGAAGTCCGTGGGCTTTATAGGCGGGTAGATTATTATTGCTGGCGGAAATATTATTTTCCAGCCAAATTTCTCTAACCTTTTTTGCCTCATCAAGCAGGCCATTTTCAACCATATTTTCAAATCTAGCATTAATTTTCAGATAAATTTCCTCTCTTGGCTTATCTATAAAATGAATGGAAAAATTTTCTTTATCAAAAAATTTTTTTTGTGGTTTTTTATTCCACTCTGAGATTGAAACCCCTGTATAATCCTTAACTTCTAAGGCCCTCAAGGTTCTTTGCGTATCATTAGGTTTTATTTTATCCGCCCCTTCCGGATCAATATTTTTTAGTATATCATAAAGTTGGGTTTGTTTTTTGTTTTCAGGTACTATTGAACAAAGGTTGAGAAATTTTTGTTTAATTTCTGGCGGGATTTTAGGAATTTCCGAAACTCCTTCCACTATTGATTTAAGATATAAGCCTGTTCCACCAACTAAAATAGGGGTTTTCGTCCTAGCCTTTATTTCGTGAATTAGTGGCACAGCCATTTCTAGCCATTCAGATAAATCTGAGTGATGCAGAATTGATTTCACACCAAATAAATGATGCGGAATATTTTGCTTTTCTGCTTCTTTTGGCTGGTTTGTGATGATTGGAATTTCTTGATAAATCTGCATTGAATCAGCGTTGATAATCTCAGCGTTACCAATTTCTTTTGCCAGATTTACTGAAAACTCCGTTTTACCGCTTGCGGTAGCTCCAAAAATTATGTGAATTTTTTCACTCAAACAACTAATTTGAAATTTTATGAAAAAATTTATCTCTTAAATAATAAAATGCAAGAAATGCGAATGGAATTATTGCAATTCCTGAGAACATTATTTTTGAAAATAAGCTTTCAGGATCAGCAAAATCTTCAGTTGCGATGTGCCAATAATCATTATCTATCGGCAGAACATAAGCCTCTGTGAGTTCGTGAAAACCATAGATAAATAAATGTATTGCAAAGAAAAATAGGAAGAAAGAAGTCGCTCGCAAAAATTTTGATAAATTTATCAAATAGCTGTATTTCAGCCATAAATAACATAATATTAAAGCTGAAATTCCGCCTATTGCAGAGCCTACATACATTGTAGATTTTTCCGTTTCGTAGGAAATTGAAATTAGCAGAAGCACAATTTCAAAACCCTCTCTTGCAACCATAATAAAGGCGAATAGGCCAACGGCAATAAACTTCATAACACCTTGTTTTGCCTCAGCTTTTTCAATGACGTTTTCAACATTTTTGCGATAAAATTTTGCAGTTTTTATCACATAAAATGTTAAGGAAAGCACCAACGCCCCTGCAATCATTGAAAGCACACCTTCTGCAAGCTCGGTTTTGCCGATACCATCAATTATATCCGCAAAAATTAAGCTAATCGCAGTGGCTGAAGCTATACCAATCGCAACTGATTTTAGTAAATATCTTCTTTCAGTTTTTACTAGATAATCAGCCATTATTGCTATGATAAGAAAGGCTTCTATAAATTCTCTAAATATTACGATTGCGGTTTGGAGCATTTTTATTTAACTAAAATTAACTGATAATAATTATCAGTATATGTAATATAAAACAAATATATTAAGTCAACAAATGGCTCACAAAAATTTAAATTTACCAGAAAAAATTTGCATTACCTGTAAAAAGCCTTTTTCTTGGCGGAAAAAATGGCAAAAAACTTGGAATGAAGTAAAATTCTGCTCTGAAAAATGCAGAAGAAATAAGTGAAATATAGTTAATTATGATTTTATTTTTTTTAAGCTTAGATTGTTAATGGGTGTAATATAAAGAATTCAAAAATGGCAAATTATCTTATAATTTCAGGAAGTAGCGATATTGCAAAAGCAAGTATAAAAATTTTGCAAAATAAAAATCCTTCTAATAAATTTTTTGTAACCGCTAGAAAAAAAGAGGATTTAGAAAGCTTAAAGCAAGAATTTAATTGTGAAGGGGAAATTTTAGATGCTTCAGATTTTCAAGCTACAGAAAATGTATTTTCTAAGGCGATAGAAAATTTTGGAAATATAGATGGCGTTTGCAATTTTGCTGGCTCAGTTATCTTAAAACCGGCACATCTCACAAGTTTTGAGGAATATTCAAACACAATCAATTCAAGCCTTACAACAGCTTTTTCAGTAGTCAGAAGTGCTGGAAAATATATGAAATCTGGTGGTTCTGTAGTTCTAATAGCTTCAGCAGTAGCACTTCACGGGCTTGCTAATCACGAAGCAATTGCTTCTGCTAAGGGCGGGGTTGTATCTCTTGCGAAATCTGCTGCGGCAACTTATGCATCACAAAATTTGCGTTTTAATGTTGTGGCACCGGGTTTAACTGAAACAAAGCTCACCAAAAAAATTACTAGCAATGAAGCAAGCCTTAAATTTTCAACTGCAATGCATGGACTTGGCAGAATTGGAAAAGCAGAAGATATCGCAAATGCTGTTTGTTATTTTCTTTCCGAGGAAGCAAACTGGTCAACCGCTCAAGTTTTAGCAGTTGATGGTGGACTTTCTTCAATTCAACCTAAGATTAAAATATGAAATATTTAGTTACAGGCGGAACAGGTTTTATAGGCTCAAATTTTATTAAATCTAAGAATTTAGATTCTAATAAATTTATTGTTCTTACGCGTGATAAAATTTCAGCAGAGAAAAAATTTGGCAATAAAATTCTTTTTATAAAAAGCCTTGAAAACCTTGCAGATTTTGAAGAAATTGATGTTGTAATTAATTTAGCTGGTGAACCAATTGCTGATAAAAAATGGAGTTCAAAACAAAAAGAAAAATTAATTACTAGCAGAATTGAAACTACAAAAAAGCTATATGAATTTATTAAAAATCTAAAGCAAAAGCCAAAAAATTTTATTAGTGCCTCTGCAATTGGCTATTACGGCAGAAATGAAGCTTACACCAACATCTCAGAGGATTTTCCTAAAGGAGATGAATTCACTTCCGAGCTTTGTAACGCTTGGGAATATGAGGCGAGTAAAATCTCATCTCTTGGAATAAATGCTGCAATTATTAGGCTTGGAATTGTGCTTGGCAAAAATCAAGGTGCTTTGAAAAAGATGCTACCAGCTTTCAAATTCAATCTTGGTGGAAAACTTGGAGATGGTAAGCAAATTATGTCTTGGATTCATATTCAAGATGTAATTTCAGCAATTGATTTTATTATAGAAAAAAATCTTAGTGGGGTTTTTAATTTAACCTCACCAAACCCTGTTTCAAACTCAGAGTTTACTGAAAAACTTGCTAAATCCCTGCATAGATTTGCCTTGTTAAATATGCCAAGTTTTATGGTCAAAACTATATTTGGTGAAATGGGTGAAGCCTTGTTGCTGAATGGTCAAAAAGTTTTGCCAACAAATTTGCTTAAAAATGGCTTCAATTTTAGGTATAAAAAATTAGAAGATGCTTTAGAAAATATAGTTCAAAAAACTAATCTCTAAAGTTGATAAATTGAAGTGGAAGTTCAATTTCAGAGCTTCTAACAAGTTGGATAGCCTCTTGCAAATCATCACGATTTTTACCAGTAACCCTCACTTGATCAGATTGAATTGAAGCCTGAACTTTAATTTTGCTATCTTTAATTTGCTTAACAATTTTTTTAGCGTTTTCTTGATCGATACCTTTTTTAACCTTGATAATTTGCCTTATCATTCCACCACTTGCAGATTCAGGCTTTTGGAAATCAAGGCATTTTATATCAAGTTTTCTGCGCGTGATGTAAGTTTTTAGCATCTCAATTATTGCTTTATGCTTCATGTCGTCATCAGCGAGTAAGGTTATAGTTTCAGCCTCTCTTTTGAGTTCAGACTTTGAGCCTTTGAAATCATATCGGTTTTGAATTTCACGAACGCAAGAATTTACAGCATTATCAACCTCTTGTAAGTCAGTTTCAGAAACGATATCAAAGCTCGGCATATATGAAAATTTTAGTTATTTTTAATGGCTTTTTGCAATTCTTCTTTAACAATTTTGCGGATAATATCTTCAAAATTCTTTTCATTATTCTTAGATTTATTTGCAATATTTGGCAACATAAAATTAGATTGCTTTTCCTTCATTGCAGTAACAATTTGTGGCTTAAAATCATTTGCTTGCAGGGCAAGTTTTATCATACTACGAATAGCTTCCGCACGGGATTTCATTCCGTTTTCAACCTTCCAAATATCAATTTTCTTAATGTCATCAGAGGAAAGTTGCAGATGTAAATTTTGAAATTCTTCCTTCATAAAATAGCTAAATGTATTTAATATACAACATTTGTATAAAATATGTTGACTTGTATATTTCTTGTATTATTTTTGTATGTAGTTTGTATTAAATATGTATAAATATAAACCTACACTTTAATTATATATATCACTAATTGATATGGAAGCTAACAAAAAAATTAAAAAAGGCAAAAATTTTACCAACATAATTGGTAAAAACATTAGATATTATAGAAAAATAAAGGGTTACAACCTCAAAGATTTAGCACAAAAACTTGGTGTTAGTGCCCAACAATTACAGAAATATGAAACTGGTAATAATAGAATTAGTGCTGAGAAGTTATTTGAAGTCTCAAAAATCTTAAATGTTTCACTTAATAATTTTTATAGGCTTATTTCTAAGAATAATATCAACGATTTCAAAAACCCAGATATTAACAACCTAATTGATTATTACAGCCAAATTTCTTCTAATGATGTTAGAAAATTAATCCTGCAAAATACAATTCTTTTTGCAAATTTCGGGGCTTAGAAATTTATGGTAGCATTGCTAACCAAAGATAGATTTAAGCAATTTAACCAAAAATTGTCACCCCGCACTTGTTGCGGGGTTTAGTAAAGAAACAACATTTTTTATTACCGCTAAAGCGGGAATCTATAATATAAAATGGATACCCGCTTTCGCCGGCATGAAGGAAAGTCGGTATTTATATTTAACCCCGCAATAAATGCGGGGTGACATTCTAGCAAAATAACAATCTAACTTTTATAAATCTATCCTTATTTACCAATAACTAAAATTTAAGGAATATTCATATATTTATGAATTTGAAGGCTGATTTTATAATTATTTTCCCTAGCAATCTCTATAGTTTTAAGAAGATTTGCTTGGTTTTTCTGCTCATTATAATCATCAATTGGCTGCACATAAACAGGGATATTATAATCCGCCTGCCCTATTTCTTGCACTGAATAATATTTCTCATCAAAGGCTGAAATTAAAAACTTAAAAGCAGTTATTTTAGGCAGTAAATCCTCTCTAATCCTAGAATATTTGCTAATATTTTTAGGTGAGCAGATAATTTGAACTCTTGAATCTAAATCCCTAAAAATTGTTCCATTAGTTTCAATTTGAACTGAAAATTTTTCCTCAAGTAATTTTTTACAAAATTCTTCAATCGGCTGACGCATAGGCTCTCCGCCAGTTATAACAACAAGATTATGAGTTCTAATATTATTTTTATTTAGAGATTTTTCTTTAATTTCTTGGATTATTTCATCAATTTTTATTGCTGAATAACTTTCAAATTCTGTATCACAAAAACTACAAGCTAAATTACAACCACCCAATCTAACAAACACAGCAGGTGTGCCTGCATTAGGCCCTTCACCTTGTATTGTCGCAAAAATTTCCTGCACATCAAGTGCATCAACTTCACCATTAATTGCTGGTCTTTTTGGATTCTTACCGAACATTTTATTGACTAAAATAAGTTTTTTATTAGTTATAAACCATATTATATAATTTGTTTTATGGAATTTGAAACAATAGAAACAAACAAAAAAAGCGTGGCTTGCGATGGTGGCAAAGGCTCTTTAGGCCACCCAAGAGTGTGGTTAACTTTTGCACAAGGCAAAAATGAGGTTGTTTGCCCATATTGCTCAAGAAAATATGTATATAAATCTAAGTAAATCAAAAAATCTCTATATTTTTACTCTCTATAAAGTAGCATCTAACGAATTAACTATAGGTTGAAAGATGCAAAAAAAATATAAATTAATTCCTAAAACTTCATTAAGAAAACCAAGGGCTATTTTAATAGGCTCATCAACTGGAGGTTTACAAGCTGTCAGCAGAATTTTTTCTGAGCTTAAAAATTATCGGATAGAAATTCCGATTTTGATTACCCAACATATACCAGAAAATATTGATAAAAGCTTTGTTGATAAGATTGCTTCGGTAAGTGGCCTTCCAACAAAATTAGCAGAGGAAAATGAAGAAATTATTGCAGGCAAAATTTATGTAGCACCAAGCAACAAACATTTAAGCCTTGAAAAGAAGGGAGATAGAATAGTAGCTTGCCTATTAGATACACCGCCAATTAATTTTTGTAAACCTGCGGTTGACCCAATGTTTTCATCTGCGGCAGAAGTATGGAATGGTAATGTTTTTGGTGTAATTCTAACTGGTATTGGTAATGATGGCCTAGAAGGTGCAAGAAAAATTGTTGAAGAAGGTGGGATAATAATTGCACAAGATGAAGAAACAAGCGTGGTTTGGGGAATGCCCGGTGCAGTAGCAAAAGAAGGGCTTTGCACTGAAATTCTGCCGATTGATAAAATCGCAGAATATCTAAGAAAAAACTCTATGGGAGTGATATTTTGATATGAAGCTGAATGAGGACAATATAAGATATTTGCAAAGTTTTATTAAAACTAAAACCGGCATTGCACTTGAGAGCGATAAGAATTACCTGCTAGAAAGCCGAATAACCCCTATTGCAAGAAAATTCGGGCTAAAAAGTTTTGATGAGTTAATTACAAAAATAAGAATAAATACTCCAGAAATTATAAACTCTGTTATTGATGCCATAACTACAAATGAAACTTATTTCTTTAGGGATATCAAGCCTTTTGAGTTCTTTCAAAAAAATACTTTAAGCGATATTGTGGCGAACACGCCAAATTCTGCAACTATAAAAATTTTATCCAGTGCTTGCTCAAGTGGACAGGAAGCCTATAGCTTAGCAATGCTTCTTAATGAAAGTAAAATTAAATTAAATGGCAGGGATTTTTTTATAAAAGGCTTTGATTTATCGCCTGTAATGGTTGAGAGAGCTCGTCAGGGAATTTTCAATCAGTTTGAAGTGCAAAGGGGGTTACAGATTAATTATCTAATAAAATATTTTCAAAAAATAGATGAAAATAATTGGAAAATTAAAGATGATATTAAAAAGAAATGTAGTTTTTATGAAGCAAATTTGCTATCAGAACTGCCTGAAAATGATGAATTTGACTGCATTTTCGCAAGAAATGTTTTGATATATTTTGATGACAACACCAAAAGGTTAGTTCTGAATAATTTAATTTCAAAACTCAAAAAAGGTGGATCAATTTATTTGGGTTCTTCTGAAACACTAAATATCCTGCCAGAAAAACTCCACCAAACCCCAGATTTTAGATCAGTTTATAAGAAGATTTGACTATTTTTAGAAGCGTTTAATATGCATATATAGTAAAACGAATTTTATTATAAGTGTCACCCCGCAATAAATGCAGGGTGACAATTGGCGGTTAAGTGCTAAGAATCTTAGCATTATTTGCAATTACTTATTTTTTCTTACCTTTTTTTGATGTTTCTGGCTTTTCAGTTTTTATTTCAGGAGTAACCTCAGAGAGATTAGCTTCATCATAAGCGGCATCAAGAATAGCTTGGAATTGAGCCACTATTTCTGCCTCAGTGATATTCGAGTTTCCTTCTCTTGCTTCTTCTGCCTTAGCATTTTCTAATAATTCGCCAGCCAATGCAACTAATGCATCTTTGTTAGCTTTAAGCTCAAGAGGGTTTCCTGTTTCCTTTTTACTAATTTGAATATCTGATCCATTTTTCAAATCATTAACTAACATTCTAAATTCATCTAATGCTTCATTATTAATTTCAGCGTCTAACCCATTAAATTCCATGCCTTTTTTATCGTAGGCAGAGTAATGAGATGCATTACTTACTTGTAATGAGCTTAGGTTCATTTCTTTTACAAGTCTAGAAGCAATATTCTCAGGTTTTCCTTCAGTATTGGTTTCTGTTACTGATCCAAATTTAATTCTATTAATTATATAACCTAAATCTCGTGCATTATCTTCATAAGTAATTTGAGTAGAGGAAGGCGGATTTTCAGGAGCATTAGAACTCATCTCCCTTCTAATAAACATATCATTTGAAGGATCATTTTTATCTTTTTCCTCTTCCTTAGGTGATCCTTTTTCCTCTTCCTTAGGCGATCCTTTTTCCTCTTCCTTAGGCGATCCTTTTTCCTCTTCCTTAGGTGATCCTTTTTCCTCTTCCTTAGGCGATCCTTTTTCCTCTTCCTTAGGTGATCCTTTTTCCTCTTCCTTAGGTGATCCTTTTTCCTCTTCCTTAGGCGATCCTTTTTCCTCTTCCTTAGGCGATCCTTTTTCCTCTTCCTTAGGCGATCCTTTTTCCTCTTCCTTAGGTGATCCTTTTTCCTCTTCCTTAGGTGATCCTTTTTCCTCTTCCTTAGGTGATC
>JANRLM010000055.1 GCA_033762595.1 Rickettsiales bacterium | reverse complement strand
CCGATCCCCTCACCCTACCCTCTCCCCTTATAAGAGGGGAGAGGGTAAAACGCCGATATAAACACTCTAGAAACTAACCCACCTGCCCGAGTGATGTGATTTTTATTTTTGAAAAAATCTCATTTTGAGAGATTACTGGGGTTTGTGGGCGGAATCTATCAATCACAGCCCTAACATAAGGGCGGATTGCAGGAGTTACTAGAAGGCAGGCATTCTGACCTTTAAGAGAAAAACTATCTAGCTGAGTTTTTGCTTTAGTTATAAATTCCTGCAATTTTGTAGGTGCCATAGCGAGTTGCTTTTCTTCACCGCTTCCTATAAGGCTTTCAGCGAATTGTTGCTCCAAAGCTGGCGAAAGAGTTAAAACCAATAATTCATTCTTATTATTGAGATATTGATTAGAAATTTGCCTTGCAAGCCTTGCCCTTGCAAGCTCTGTAAGGATAAGCGGGCTTTGGGAAATCCTCGCACCTTCAGATAAAGCCTCTAAAATTGTAGGCAAATCCCTAATTGAAATCCCCTCTGAAAGAAGCCTTTGAAGAACTTTTTGCAGTATTCCGATAGAGATTTTACTAGGAATCACATCATCAACTAATTTCTTATGCTCCTCATCAACGCCATCAATAAGTTTTTTAGTTTCCGCAAATGAGAGTAATTCTGCAATGTTATCTTTAATAACTTCAGTTAAATGTGTTGTAATAATGGTTGGCGGTTGAACAATTGTATAGCCTTTGAAGCTCGCTTCCTCTCTCTTTGCGTCTTCAATCCATTTAGCGGGCAGGCCGAAAGTTGGCTCTTTAGTATCAATACCAAGAACATCAATTCGGCCACCGCTTGGGTTCATAACAAGAAGCATATCTGGCATTAATGAGCCTTTTCCACATTCAAGCTCCTTAACTTTGATAACATAATCATTTGCTGGGAGTTGCATATTATCTTGAATACGCACTGAAGGCATAACAAAACCAAGCTCACGAGCGATTTGCGTTCTAAGTGCCTTAACTTGATCAGTAAGTTTCTGCCCCTTAGTATAATTAATTAGCGAAAGCAAACCATAGCCTAGTTCTAAAGTGATTAAATCAATCTTTAACGCTCTTTCAAGCTCTCTTTCAGGCTTTTGGGCTTCTTCTTCCTTTTTCTTTTTCTCCTCTAAATCTTTTTGTTCTTTCTCAAAATTCTTTGCATCTTCATCTTGAATAGGGTTTTTGCCAAGTTGATAGCCAAGCAAACCTGTCATTGCTGAGAGAATTAAGAACGGAAAAGCTGGCAAACCCGGAATAACTGCAAGCAAAAATGAAATACCACAAACCACCCACATCACCCTTGGAAACCTTCCGAGTTGACCAAAAAATGCTTTATCTGATGAGCCAATAACCCCTGATTTCGTAACAAGCAAACCCGCACCTGTTGAAACAATTAGGGCTGGAATTTGCGAAACTAAACCGTCACCGATAGTAAGCGTTGTATAAATTGAAGCACTGGTTGCAAAGTCTAAATCCCTCTGCACTACACCAATAATTATTCCGCCAAGAAAATTTATAAAAGTGATTAGAATGCCAGCAATAGCATCACCTCGCACGAATTTACTAGCACCATCCATAGCACCATAGAAGGTTGATTCATCTTGGGTTTCTTTACGGCGTTTTCTAGCGGTTGCCTCATCAATAAGCCCTGCTGATAAATCGGCATCAATCGCCATTTGCTTACCCGGCATCGCATCTAAGCTGAACCTTGCGGAAACCTCAGCAATCCTGCCAGAACCTTTAGTTATCACTACAAAATTAATGATAGTTAGAATGATAAAAACTATCGCACCAATTACGATATTATTTCCAGTAACTAAAGTTCCAAAAGCGTGAATTACAGCCCCTGCGGCATCCGGCCCCATATGCCCCTCAGAGAGAATTGTTCTAGTGGTTGCGATATTTAGCGATAACCTAAGCAGTGCAGATATTAATAAGATTGTTGGAAAAGTGCTGAATTCAAGCGGTTTTTGAATGAATAATACATTTAGTAATATCAAAATTGAAAAAACCACTGATACCGAAAGCAAAAAATCTAAAAAGAAAACCGGCACAGGAAAAAGCATCACCAAAAGAACGCTAAAAATCCCAAGTGCGAATATAACATCAGTATATTTTCCAAGATTCAAATATCTTGAAATAAAACCCTGATCCTCAAGCTCTATTTGTTTTGCTTCCGCCATTAATTTGGTTTTTAGTAGTTGGTTGTTAGTAGTTGGGTAAATTAAGCCCAATCCCTAACCCCCAAACTATCATTGACTCAAAAAGATTATACTATATTTAATTCTCAGCAAAATAAAAACTCAAATTTTATTATTATTACAGCATCTATTTTTTTATGAGTGAAACTTTATTCAAAAAAAGAATTTCAGTTGAGCAAGTTGAAGAAGGCAATGAGCTTGCACCAAAATTTGATGAACATGGCTTGATGCCGTGCGTTACAACTTCCGCCAAAACTGGTGAAGTGCTTATGCTTGGCTATATGAACGCTGAAGCGTTAGAAAAAACCATCACAAGCGGTGAAGCCCATTATTGGAGCAGAAGTAGAAAAATCCTCTGGCATAAAGGGGCAAATTCAGGCTTCATTCAAAAAGTGGTTGATTTACGAATTGATGATGACCAAGATGCAGTTTGGCTTCAAGTTGAGTTAGTTGGGCAGGAAGCTAGTTGCCACGTTGGCTATCGCTCTTGCTTTTATCGCTCTATTCCTACTGCTGATGATAGAAAGAATGGCGAAGCACTTATTTATCGTGAAGATGCAAAAACTTTTGACCCGCTAGAAGTTTATGGCGATGTACCAAACCCAACTATTGTTTAATGTTTGATTAATTAGGAAGATTAAGTGAGCATTTTTTTTAATTTTAGGAAAGCCATTGCCTTAGTAAAAAAAAGTAGTTTTAGATTTTTTTCTTGAGAATTTATTCAATTCCAAATTCCATTTTTTTTTGTTTTTTTCCGCTTGGAGATGATATAATTATTTCCACACCATTATCTTGTTCACGATTGTTTTTTGAAGTTTTTACTTCCACATTAGCTTTTGATAAAGACTCACCTAATTTTTTTAAAAAATCAATATCAGCTTTAGAAATGCCGTTAGCTCCTAAAATCTCTGATGTTGCTTGTAAAGCTTTAAATCCATCTATATTTTCACCTTTATTCAAATCTTTAGCTATATCTATTAATTCCTTACTTTCAACCTCGCTTATTCCATCTAGATTATACTCTTTTAACTTTTGAATAAAATCTCCCGCCTTACCACCCATTATTATTTTATTTGGATCTGTTTCAAATGCAATATCTTCCCTTCTATAAAAACCTTCTATTGATATTGAATTTACCTTTTCATCAATTTCTAAATTTATTTTATATTTTTTCCTTAAAGACTCTTTCAATTCAAATAATTGTTTTTTTTCTTCATGAGTAACAATGCCATCTTTAGCTATTTCATCAATTAATTCCCTTGATATATTAAGAATTTCATCTCTGCTTTCTCCAGAGGAATTTTGATTATATACTTCATCCCAATATTGAGACATCTGTTTTCTAAAAACAGCCTTTTTACCTCCTTCATATTGCATTTCTGCATGTGTAGATCTTCTAAAATACTTAGAAAAATTGTCTGAATAAATTATATAATGTTTGCCATCACCCACATTAGAGGGACCATGAAGAGAATTATTTGCATGAGTTGCATAAGAAGTTCTAATGGCATCATGTCCTTTAGATTTTAGATATAATGTCTCTACATCTACTGCATTTGATTCTGAAATAGAATCCATTATACGAGCTTTTAAAGAGTAAAGGTCAAGATCAAAATTCCTCTTAACATAATAAGCTTTGTGGAACTGAGGATCTATTTCATATAATTTATCGCTAAGATCTAGGAAAATTTTTTCTTTTTCTTGATTTATCTTATCTTGAAGATATTTACCATCTTTAGTATTTTGTATTTCCCTAATTATCATATTACCAGCAATAACAAAATCACTATAATATGATAAATCCCTCTCTACTGCATTTTCTAAATCATTATTTTTAGATTCTAAGCCTCCTTCTATCTTTTTAAGTGTTTGAAAAAATTCTTTATAAGTTATGTCATCCTTTTCCAGCTCTTTTAGTAAATGCTTGTCAGAATCAAGAGTGTGCGGTGCAATTAGACTTAAAACATCCTTTTTTAGTTGACCTTTATAAATTTCAGAAAAATGTTTCGATCTAAATTCTTCTGTTTCATAACTATACTTCTTCCATACCGCAGTTACTTTCTGTTTAGCATCTTCAATTGTAGAAACTATATTAGGGTTATCCTTATTACTTTCATAGTATTCTTCAAGCTGGAATTTTTTATTAGCATTATATATAGCATCGCTATTTTTTGATCTAAAAGGATCAATTTTCATTCTTTTCAAATAAGAATCATAGTTCATGTGAGCAAGCTCATGAATAATTTTCATATCTAAAGGCTCACCAATTTCACTGAATATAGAGATGCTTAAAATTGGCTCATTCTCATTTTCTAAATTTGAAGAGCTTTTTTGATTGCTTTTTAACTTTATCTTTCCTGTATAAGAAATTTCAGGAATTGATTTACTTAAACCTGCTAATAACTCCTGACCAACACCATTTTTTTCAATTTTATCAAGTTCATATTCAAGTAAACCTCTTTCGGTATGCCGGAATGGCAGAGTGCCACTTGGATATAACTCGCTAGAATGCTTAATAAATTCTTTTGGTAACTCCTTTTCTGGAAACTCCGAAACATCTATTAAATCCCGCCACTTATAGAGATTGGTATTTACAACTTCTACATTTTGTAATTGCCTTTGTAATTCTATTTGCTTCATATGAAGCTTTTCGTTAGTTAAGACATATTACCACTAAAAAGTTAATAAATGGTTAATATCGCCATTCTGTTCGCATAATTTATATTTTTATTAAATAACTTTAGAATTAAGATAAGGCTAGATTTAATGATTATTCATTTTATAGTTTTCAACTTTGAAATAATTTCATCAACAGGGCTAGCGTGAGTGAAGTGAGAGATATATTTCCCTTGCTTGTTCATCACATAAATTATTGAGGAGTGATTCATATCATAGCCTCCATCTTTAGTGATGCCTGATTTTTCAGCATAAACTTTGTAAGCTTTTTTTGCTTTTTCTAATTCCTTTTCGCTTCCAGTTAAACCAATTATATTACTGTTAAAATTCACTAAATATTCTTTAAGCCTTTCTTGAGTATCCCTCTCAGGATCAGTTGTGATGAAAACCGGTTGAAATTTTTCCGCTTCTTGCCCAAGCTTTTCCATAGTCAATGAAATTGAGCTTAGTGCAGTAGGGCATATCATTGGGCAGTGGGTAAAGCCAAAATAAACAAGTGAATATTTGTCTTTTAAATTTTCCTGCGTGAATTTATTTCCATTTTGATCGGTAAGTTCAAAATCTCCACCAATTAAAGCCTCACCAGTTGTTTCAACATCTTGAGAGTCCGCAATATTTTCAGTTAAGCCACCATAAGCATTTTCAGAGTCAAAATCAGCGTAATTCTTAATTGATTTAGCTTTTTTCAAGATAATTTTTTCGTGCTTATCTTCTTCATTGTAAAAATGATTTAAGGCTATAAGCCCAAGCGTTGCGGTTATAATTATTATTTTTGTAGAGTTTTTCATAGTGTAATAAATTATATTAAGAATTGGTTTATAAATAAATGCGGGGTGATACTCTGAGGCTAATAATCAAAAATCTATGCTTATTAATTACTGCCTAAAATTTCTTTAACCCACTCAGCAACCGAAGAAATTGGGATTGATTTCTTCTCACCAGTTCTGCGGATTGTAATTTCTGCATTGCCTTCTTTCACGCCTTTAGGGCCAATTACAATGTGGTAAGGGATACCAATTAACTCAGCGGTTGCGAATTTTGCACCTGCGGAGTTATCTGTGTCATCATATAAAACTTCAATTTTTTGCGATTGGATTTCAGAGTATAATTGCTCGCAAACTTTGCTGCACTCTGCATCTGCAGGGCGAAGATTAATGAGAATTATTTTGAAAGGTGCAACTGCATCAGGCCAGATAATTCCTTTTTCATCGTGATAAGCTTCAATGATAGAGCCAATCAGGCGAGAAACCCCAATTCCATAACAGCCCATTTTCACAATTACATTCTGCCCGTTTTTATCTTGAACTTTCGCACCAAGTGCAGCGGAATATTTTTCACCTAAATAGAAAATATGCCCAACTTCAATACCCCTTGCGGTTTTGAGTTTTTCTGCAGGGATTGGGCAATTTGCAGGGTCGTGCATTTCATCAGCACGAGCGTATAGAGATTTTATTTTTTCAATATCAATATTTTCGCCCTCAAAAGATTTTTCATAATCGGCATCATAAAAAATTTGGCTCTCGCCAGTATCCGCAATGATTTGGAATTCGTGGCTTAAATCACCGCCGATTTGCCCAGTTTCCGCACGAAATGGAATTGCTTTCAGCCCCAATCGTTTGAAAATCCTGAGGTAAGTTTCAAACATTAAATTGTAAGATTTTATTGCGGATTCCTCATCAATATCAAAGCTGTAGGAATCTTTCATAAGAAATTCTCTGCCACGCATAACGCCAAATCTAGGGCGGATTTCATCACGAAATTTCCACTGAATGTGATACATATTTATCGGTAAATCTTTATAAGATTTAACATTATTGCGGAAAATATCGGTTATAACTTCTTCATTTGTAGGGCCATAAATGAGTTTTTTCTCGTGCCTATCTATTGCAACTAATGTTTCCGCACCATAACTGCCACGGCCTGATTCCTCCCAGAGTTCTGCGGGTTGCATTGTGGGCATAAGAACTTCCAAAGCCCCTGCCCTGTTCATTTCCTCACGAACAATATTTGAGATATTATTTAGAACACGAAGCCCGAGTGGAAGCCAATTATATATACCACTCGCAAGCTGGCGAATCATACCGCTTCTAAGCATTAGGCGATGGGAAACAATTTGTGCCTCACGCGGATCTTCTTTTAATATTGGTAGGAGAAATCTAGAAAGTTTCATATTTTATGAATAATATTGCAGAAAATTTATAAAGAGATTTGAGAAATCAGCAATTAATTATTCAATAAATTTTTCATTTTATTTATGCCATCATCGGTGAGGCTTTTTAACTCTTTAGCTCTATCTTCAACTGATTGTTTGATTGTTGTAGTAGCACCATCAACATCAACTGAAGGAAGTTTATTCTGGATATTTTGAGGCTGAACCTGAAATGGATTAACCTTTTGATTATTGTTATTGTCGTTATTATTCCTATTCAAATAACCCTCAGCAAGCCTCTCGGAGCGAATTCTAGCCTGATATTGCTGAATTGTTTCCCTTCTTTCATCTGGAATTGTGAGCCTATTTTCCCCTATATCATTTTGAAATTGAGAAAAAGCCTCAGATGAGTAAAGAGAAATAACCGCCAGAAATAATGTATAAAAAAATTTCATATTATTGCATTCTAACTTTTTTAATTCCACCTAGTGTTTACCTAGTTTGTTGCCTTAAATCTCTTCTATCTTGGCGAAAATCTCTCTTAATACCAGCCCTTTCGTTTTTAAGATTTCTAACTGCGTCATTTCTTTGCTTAACTAACTCTCTTTTAGCTTCTGGAGTTTCAGCATTTTGGATATTATTTCTAAATTCTTGCTTAGTATCTTTAATTTGGGAATTAATACCTTGAACGGCAGTATTCCTTTCCTCCCTAAGATTCTGTTTCGCATTGCGAAAATCTTGAATTGCAATTTGCCCTTGCCCAGCATTTTGCGAGTAAGAATAGGAAGATATAATTGTAAGAGAAATCAAAGAGATTAATGCAAAGATTTTTTTCATAAAATAAGTTATTTAGGTTAAATTTTATCAAATTAATTAAACACTAATAACACAAAAATAATTATCCCGCATTATAAATTTTAGAGTAATAATTGGGATTGATTGCTAAGCATAAATATTATTAAATTATTTGTTATTTTTCCTATTAAAGTGTAACCTCGCATTTACTGCGGGGTTAATTGTTGAAAGTATTTCCAGACCTAAGTTTTGAGCTTGTTTTGTGTTTAACCCCGCAATAAATGCGGGGTGACAATTAGCGGTTATGCCGAAATTTTTGCATAATCCAAATCAATATTATAATTCATAAATTTGGAAACTTTTTCAATTTCAGAAATGATAAGGCTATAAAATTCTCGCTTTTTCTCTGGGGATTCTGAGAAAAATTTTTCTGCATCTAATGCGATATTACTCAAATTATTTGCCCCAAAATTAGCTGATGCACCTTTTAATTTATGGGCTGCATCTCTCCATTCATCAAGGTTATCATAGGCTAAGGCTTCAGCAAGTGAGGTAATTGATAATTTTGCTTGCTCAAAGAAAAGCGAGGTTAATTCTCTCTCCTCTTTTTTATCGCCATCAGTAAATAAACTAAGGTGGTTTAAGTCAACAGGATCATTGTTATTAGCGTGATTTGGCGATTGCACTGAAGTTACGCCTAAGTCAATATCCACAAATTTACTAAGCACATCAAGCAATTTATTACTCTTAATTGGCTTGGAAATATATTCATCCATGCCAGCTTTTAAGCATTTTTCGCGATCACCATTCATTGCATTGGCGGTCATTGCAATAATATTTAGGTGAGAATTTTTGCTTTTCTCCATCTCACGAATTAACTTAGTTGATTGATAGCCATCTAAATTTGGCATTTGGCAATCCATAAACACAATAAAATATTCATTCTCATTTACTTTTTCTATGGCTTGCATTCCGTCTTCTGCCATATCAATATCTGTGAAGCCCATTTTAGAGAGTAATTTTTTCGCAAAAAGCCTATTAACTGGGTGGTCATCAACTACTAATATTTTTGATTTTCTATCAAAATTACTAAAATTATTTGTGCCAATTTTTTTAGAATTTATAGGCGTTTCAGAAACAATTTTTATCGGAATTTCAAACCAAAATTCTGAGCCATAATTAACTTGGCTATTAACGCCAATTTGCCCGCCAAGCATATTAACATATTCCTTAACTATTGCTAGCCCCAAGCCTGTTCCACCATATTTTCTAGTAGTTGAATTATCTGCTTGGGTAAATTTATCAAAGATTTTTTCTATTCTTTCCGCTGGAATACCAATTCCAGTATCAAAAACGGAAATTTTAATTTTATTTTCATTCGCTTCCGCAATAATTTCAACCCCGCCTTTTTCAGTAAATTTGATCGCGTTTGATAATAAATTTCTAACTATCTGAGAAAACTTAGAATAATCGCCCATTACAGCCTGCGGAATATCTGAAAAATATTGAACTTTAAGCTCACACAAACCTTTATCTTTAGCAACTGGAGTATATAATTTACACAAATCACTTAAGGCTTTTGTAATATCAAATGGCACTTCCTCAACTTCCATCATACCGGCTTCAATCTTAGATAAATCAAGAATATCATTTAATATATTCAGCAAATTATCGCTTGAACTATAGATTAATTTTACAAATTCTTTTTGCTCATTCGTAAGCTCTGTATCAAGTATCAACTCAGTTAAGCCCATTATTCCATTCATAGGCGTTCTAAGCTCGTGGCTCATATTAGCTAAGAAATCAGATTTCGCTCTATTCGCAGCCTCGGCTTCCTGCTTAGCTTTTAGAAGGTTTTCCTGCTCTTTTCTATTTTCAGTAACATCATCAATAATGCAAACTAATTTCCTAACGCCTTCGATATCAATTTTATTAATACCAACTTTAACTTTGATGTTTTTTCCATCTTTAGTAACACCATTTAATTCAGATTCAAAGCCAATATCGCCTTCTTCTTCCGAATTTCCAAAATTGAGATATAAATTAAGATAAGTTTCTAACAGATTTGCACTTTCTTTTGTAAAGAGCATTGAGGCTTGGTTTCCAAGAACATCATCTCTTGAAAAGCCAAAAATTCTCTCTGCGAAATTATTATAATTTGCAATATTTCCCTTGTTATCAATTATAACAATTCCGTTTAATATTTTGTTCAAAACCTGATTATAAAAAATTGAAGATTTTGAGTTATTATCAAGAAGTTCAAACATAAAATTAATTGTTGGTTACCTTATATTTTTCTAAATATCCGAAGATTTTTTCCTTTGGAAAAGGCTTAGCAACAAAGCCTTTTGCACCTTTTTGAACGGAATTTACAATATTCTCCTTGTAAGCATTACCACTTAACATCACCACAAAAGAATCATTATCAATATTGTTAAAACTATCCAAAAGCTTCATTCCTGAGCAATCCGGCAGGTTGATATCCATAAAAACAATGTGAGGTGCGAAGTTGATATATTTGAAATAAGCATCTTTAGCGTTTTCTGCTTCAATCACTTCATATTCTTTTTGCAAAATATTTTTTACCAAACGACGAGAAAACGCATCATCTTCAACCAGTAATATTTTTAGCTGATTTGATTTATTCCTTCTTGATTGAATGGTTTTTATAAGCTCTGCATCAAACTCATTTACATTTGAGAAATCAACAATTTGCTCTTCTTTTGCATTCACAGCTACAACTTCCGCTTCAAGCTGATTAATTTGGATTTTTTTATTGACTATGGATTTTATTATCAGTGAATTTTTTTCTAAATCGTAGAAATTTACTAGTTTTGATGCATCATTGAAAGATAACTCAGGGTTGATATTTCTTAGAGATTGAACAATGTTATCATTAATTTTTGTGATAATTATTCCTTTATAAAAGCAGATAATTTCATAATCACTAAAAAGATAAATTTGAGCTTCAACACTAGAGAAAATTTTTGTAAGGCTTTCTAAAGTTTTTCTTGCATTTTCTTTATGATTTTCTGTGTTTATTGAAGTTTTAATATGAACAGCACGCCAACCAAATACATCTTTAGAAATCTCATTAAGATTAGTTAAAATAATCTTTTCAGTATTTTCAGAAATTATTTTCATATATTTATAATTTTCTTTATATAACCATATAAAGCAAGGCTTATGCCAAAAATAATATCGTTATTTATTAATAGGTTAGCTGTAACCACAAAAACCAACTGAGCCATTTTGATACATTTTAGCAAAGAAGATTAAAACAATCATCGCCCTTTATTTTATAAAAATAGAGATTATATTGATTTATGAAAAACAACTTAAAAACATTCTATGACCCAAGCTACAGCTAAAATTTCTAACTCAAATCTACCTTTCACAACTAAAGGGAGGGGTAAAATTTATAATAATATTATTGAAACTATTGGTGATACCCCGCTTGTTAAACTAAATAAAACTGCTGAAAAAGCTGGTGCAAAAGCTGAAATTTTCGCAAAGTTAGAATTTTTTAATCCACTTTCATCAGTAAAAGATAGGCTAGCCCTTTCAATGATTGAAGATGCTGAAAAGACTGGAAAACTTAAAAAAGATTCTATTTTAGTTGAGCCAACTTCTGGCAACACAGGTATAGCACTTGCATTTATAGCAGCTGCTAAGGGTTATAAATTAATACTCACTATGCCTGAGTCTATGAGTATTGAACGCAGGAAAATGCTTAAAATTCTTGGGGCTGAACTTGAGCTAACAGAAGCGGCAAAAGGTATGAAAGGTGCGATTGCTAAAGCTCAAGAGATTGTTGCAAATAACAAAAATGCAGTGATGTTGCAACAATTTGAAAACCCTTCAAACCCATTAATCCACCGCAACACAACCGCAAATGAAGTTTGGAATGACACAAAAGGTGAAGTTGATATTTTCATCTGTGGCGTTGGAACTGGCGGAACACTTACAGGAACAGCAGAAGTGCTAAAATCAAAAAAACCTTCTGTAAAAATTATAGCGGTTGAGCCAGAGGATTCCCCAGTTTTATCAGGCGGTCAGGCTGGCCCTCACAAAATTCAAGGTATCGGTGCAGGCTTCGTGCCAGCTATTCTAAACACCGGATTAATTGATGAAATTATTAAGGTTTCAAATGAAAAGGCCTTTGAAACCGCAAGAAATACCTCAAAAGATGATGGTATCCCTGCTGGTATTTCGTCTGGTGCGACTATATATGCAGCATTAGAAGTTGCTAAACGTCCTGAAAATGCAGGCAAAAAAATCGTTGTGATTTGTGCTTCTTGTGCAGAAAGATACATCTCAACAGCTCTTTTTGATTTCTAATTTTTACTTCTAATGTTTGAAGATGAAGGCTGGAGTGATTTTGTTAAATCAGTAAAGAAAATCAGCACTAAAAAGCTAGATGAAGTTTCTTATTTACCAACAAAAAATCTTCAGCCTGATTCTAAAAAAACTAAAAATGAATTTAAGAAAATTGAAGTAAATAATCTTTTCAAAAATTCTTTTTCTGATTCTAAAACTCCGGAAAAACCTTCTAATAAAGCTCTCAATTCACATTATTTATCAGCAATTAAAACTGGCAAATTAAACCCTGAGTTAAAAATTGATCTACACGGAATGAATATTAATCAAGCTCACAAATATTTTATAGATAAAGTGAAGCTAGCACAGAGAAAAAACCTTAGTTTTTTGCTTATCGTAACGGGCAAATCAACCTATGAAAACGCCTTAAACAAGGGGGATTTTTCTATAAAAACTATAAAATCTGAAATTAATGATTGGATAAATAATTCAGAGATTTGCGAATTAGTTTAAATCTTCTGCTCCGCAACAAAAAAACACGGTGGCGATGGTGCTTTCTACCTATTTTTGAAGTAAAGATTTTAACTTCTATAATCAGCGTTGATTTCAATATATCCGTGCGTTAAATCAGTTGTATAAACTTTTGCAACTCCTTGCCCTACACCGATTTCAGCTTTAATGTTAATTTCAGAATTTTTCATATAAAGGCTTGCTTCTTTTTCAGAATAATTTGGGTTTAACTGACCATTTAATGCAGGCTGCAGATTCCCAATCCAGATTGAAGTTTTATCTCTATTAGCTGGCTCTCCGCATTTGCCGATTGCCCCAATTATTCTGCCCCAATTTGCATCTTGCCCAGCAATCGCGGTTTTCACAAGCGGAGAATTTGCAACCGCCAAAGCGATTTTTCTGGCAGAATTATTATCTTTTGCACCAGTAATTTCAATCGTTACGAATTTTGAAATTCCTTCGCCATCCCTCACCACAAGTTTTGCAAGCTCAAGATTTACCTCAAAAAATTTCTCTCTAAAATCAGAAAAATTTTTAGAATTTATATCTTCAATTTCCTCATTACCTGCTTGATTAGTAGCAAAAGCAAGGATTGTATCTGAAGTTGAAGTATCACTATCCACCGTGATTGAGTTATAAGTATCAAGTGTAACTTCTGACATTAATTCTTGCAAAATATTTGCAGGAATATTCGCATCTGTGAAAATAAACCCAAGCATTGTTGCCATATCTGGTGCAATCATTCCAGAACCCTTTATAATACCAACAATTTTTACCTCTCTTTCACCAATTTTAGCGGTTTTATAAATCGCCTTATTGAATGTATCAGTTGTGTTAATTGCAACGCAGGCATTCTGCCAATCGCAAGGTTTTAGCTTGCTTTCAAGGGCCTCCAGCAGAAGCTTGTCATTTATAGGCTGACCAATAATTCCAGTAGATGCAATATAAATTTCTTCCTTAGGAAAATTATAAATTTCATTAATTTTTGATGTAGTTTTGTTGATAGTCTCAATGCCTTTTGCACCGCAGAAAACATTGGAATATCCAGAATTCACAACTAGTGCAGAAGCCTTGCCATTATGGAGAATATTTTTACACCAAACAACAGGCTCACCCGGCATTGAGTTTTTAGTAAAAACACCAGCAACAGATGTATTTTTTGCGAAACGAACGAATAAAACATCATCTTTTTTATACCTCATTCCAGAGCAAGCAGAAAATAACTCAACCCCCGAAACATTTGGTATTACTGGAAAATCAGAAGCAAATGGCGAAACTTTACCAGACATAAATATATTATTTTTGAAAAAAATTGAAAAATTCTCTTTTCGTGCTATAAACCAAGATTGGTTTGATTTCAATTAGATATGTTATAATTAAATTGCATCTTTTTTAATGAAATTATTTTCGGTAAATATTTTATCACTCTTTGCAATATTCCTTTGCAGTGCCTGCATGCAAGAATTTGTTGAGAAAGATTATAAATCAACAGTTGCTGGTTATGATGCAACAAGAGGAAAACAAACTGATGATGGTAATGTTTTTGCTGTTACGGATAATTCAGTTAAATCTAGACTAAACAATAATGTTCCAGTGATTATTAGTGACCCTCTTGCAGTTAGTAATGGAACACCAACACCACAAAGAGTTAGTTATAGCCCTAATGTTTTTCAAAACTCTCCAAGCAATCCTTATGGTTCTTTAGGTTATGCCCCAACAGGATTATTTAATCCGAATGTTATGATGCAAAACACCTCACCAGTTTATAACCAACCAGCGATTGGAAATAACATCTACGCTCCTGTTAGAAGATAGGTTTTAAGAATAATTATCCCCAAAATTGTGAAGCTGATAAGTTTCAAAGCAGTTAGTGCAATCATCAAAAGTTTGCTGATTATAAACTTCTTCAACCTGCATTGATTCCTGCGACTCAGATAAATCAACGACTTCAGGAGAGAAAACAACTTCATTCAATTCAGATGATGTTTCTACATCATCAAAGCTTAAGATATCTGCGGATACGCTTGCTTGAGTATCTACAAATTCTGAACTATCACCTTTCTGGATTGACTTAAACATTTGATCATAATTTTCAGCTTTTATAACTCTAACTACTCCCCCTGTTCTAGTATCGTGAGAAAATAAATTACAAGACTGATTAAACTTTATATCAATTCCTCCGTTTGCATCAACTAATGCTTTAAGTTCAGGATTTGCAGTGTTAACCTCTAAGGATTTTTTATCAGCAGAAATTTTCAAAAAACTAGGCAAATTAGAATTGGCAGAATAATCTTTTACAAACTGCCCAGTCAAATTATACAATTTAACATTAATAATTTTAGAAATTAGTGAGCCACCATCTTCCAATACACTCTCGTGAATTGCATCATTCGATGTTAAGAAAACATCTTTAATACCACCATCAGATTTTATAGTTGTAAAATCAGGAGTTCTAAAAGTGCTGTTTTCGCATAATGCAGCAATACCAACAACTTCTACGCCAAAAGTTTTACCTGAGGTGCTGGCAAATTTTAAGAATGCACTAGCTGCACTTCCTAACATATCTGAAAATCCACCAGGCTCATTTGGTATCATTAAAAAATGTGAACCTTTATATTCAATAACTTCATATTTGAAATTTTGAGGAATGCCACTAGGTGCATTAAAACCTTGATAATCAACTAATTTAACTTTTTCACCAGCAGATAATTTAGGAATTTTTATAACTAAATGCATATTACTTATTTCCTCGTGAGGATTCCAATATTTATACCCACCCGGATCATTAATTAAATCTTCACCAGTTGCACCATGATCACTAATTTTATAAAAAGCATCAATCTTCAAGTCTTTAAGAATATCCTCAACATTCTTAGTTACTTTATTACCATACATTGAATAATCATAATCTTCATTTTGAAGGTATTTAGATAATAATGATGGATCAACTTTATGATTATTATTTGGACTTGAATTTTGGTTAGAATTACTTTCATTACTGGAGCTATTACCATTGGAATTACTTGAATTATTCCCGCTAGAAGAATTTCCACTTGATGAGCTTCCATTGGAAGAGTTACTATTTGATGAATTAGAATTATTCAATAATCCATTTAATAAACCCATACCACTA
Organism: Rickettsiales bacterium; assembly: GCA_033762595.1. NCBI lineage: Bacteria > Pseudomonadati > Pseudomonadota > Alphaproteobacteria > Rickettsiales > Rickettsiales bacterium. Next base: position 3,917 of record JANRLM010000055.1, on the reverse strand, counting down.
TCAGGATTGGCTTGCTGAGCAGGTGGCGTAACAGGAGGTGCTGGCGGTGCAGGCGGATTTGATACTAAATCAACTGGAGGTGCAATTGGCGTAACCGGAGGTGCTGGCGGTGCAGGTGGGTTAGCAACTGAATCAACAGGTGGTTGTAAATCCGCAGGGGGTAATACTGGCGGTGTTGTTGGGGGTGTTGTAATTGGAGAAGAAACATCATCTGAAGCATCATCATTTGAACCAGTAGAGTTCGTATTTCCACCGACTGAATCACCCTGATTAGAATCAACCGCATCTGATATTCTATCCACTATGGCATCAATTCTATCTCTAATTGAGCTTATTACTCTGCTAATTAGATTATCAACAAATGTAGAACTTAAACCTAAATCTTTTAGTTTTGATAGGCTAGAAACTAAATTAGAGACAATTTCAGTTAATTCCCTAACTTGATTTTGTAGAGCTGTTAAGTCTATTGAGTTTTTAGCTACATTTTGCGTTCTGGCACCCTGAGGAAGTTGGTTTTGAGCATCATCTGAATTTGTTGCAACAGGCATATCAGCAAGTTTGTAACTACTTAAAACCCTATTATTTGAATTCCTTAAAGACATATTAACCCCATTTGAAATTGGCATTTTTTTCTATAATAAGTTAAAAAAAGGTTAATTGCAACAAAATTAATAAAATTTTAATTATATTTTAATGGATTAATCTATATAATTTTGATAGGATTAATAGAAGAAACAAAATTCAAAATCTTTTATGCTTTCAATGAAAGCCAAATATGCACTTAGAGCTTTAATTTTTTTAGCTAGAAGTAGCGATAAGTTGCATCAGATAAAAAATATCTCGCAAGAGTGTGATATTCCTTATAAATTTCTGGAAACTATAATGCAAGAGTTAAGAAATCACGGAATTCTTGCCAGCAAAAGAGGGATTTTTGGCGGATATTATCTTGCGAAAGAGCCGATAGAAATTTCCGTTGGTGCAGTGATTCGCTTCATAGATGGCCCTCTCGCACCAATAAGATGTGCAAGCGTTACGGCTTATCAGAAATGCGATGATTGCAAAGATGAAAAAACCTGCGAAATACGAAAAATTATGATTGATGTTCGCAACTCAATTTCAAATGTTCTTGACTCTAAAACCCTTCACGAGATTGCAGAGCTTGACTTCCACAGGGTTGATTATTTAAGTTATTTTATATAAAAACTAACTAAACGCCTCAACCAACTTACTCATTTCAAGATTAATCACTTTTAGAATTTTTAGGAATTTATTTTTATCATCATCAGCTTCAAAAAATTCAGCTTTACTGCATCTTTCACCAAGTTCATTGAACCCAAGATTTAACGCACTTCCTTTTAGTTCATGACATGCATCATGCCATTCATTCTTCTTTCTTTTTACATCTTCTAACAATAGAGAATTTTCTAATTTGAAGATGCATTTTTCAAATGTCGCAGAAAATAACTGAAGCAATAGCTTCTTTAGGTCTTTATCCTCACCTGCAATTTCATCTAATCTGGAAGTAACGATTTGCATTAAATTTTTTGATTAATTACTCAGTATATTTATCCCCCTGCTTGCGAGGGAGATTAAGACGGGGGCAATAAGCTAATATTTGAAACAATTTTAATGCCCACCCTTACCCTTCCCCGTAAAAGGGAGAGGGAATGTAAAATAAAATCAGTTTAAGATAACAAAACCAACTTTATCAACAAAAATTATTTATCTTGATACTATGCAAAGCAATTGCCGTTGCGACTGATGCATTTAGGCTTTCAACCGCATCACTAATTTCCACTTTGACCAGATAATCGCACAAGGCTTGAATATTTTCACTAATCCCCTTCCCTTCACTGCCAACCACAAGGCAAATATTACCTTTTTGCGTAAATTTATTGACTGAAATTTCCGCCTTGCCACTTAAACCAACAATTATAAATCCCTGCTCTTTCAAATATTCTAGCGACTTAGAAAGGCTTGAAAACCTAGCATAAGCAACGCTTTCAATATACCCCGCCGAAGTTTTTGCTATTGTAGCATTTTCTGGTGGAGAGTTTTTATCTTTAGAAATAACACAATCCGCCCCAAAAGCTTTAGCACTTCTAATTATTGCACCAACATTGTGAGGGTCAGTAATTTTATCAAGTGCTACGATAAAATTATAATTCTCAGAAACATCTTCAATAGAAGGTTGGCTTAAAACCTCAACCTCAGCCACCAAACCTTGATGCGTAACTTCTTCCTTAGAATTTTTCAGGTAAAATAATTTATCAATTTTTTGCGGATCTAAAACTTCAATATTTAATTTAGAAATTTCTTTATCAGAAAGATTTTCCTGCAGAAAATTTAGAGAATTTTTGGTGCATAAAACTCTAAAAATTTTTCTATTAGGGTTTTTAATTGCAAGCAAAACTGGGTGCTTACCATAGAGAAGATAATTTTCGCCATCATCATTTTTACTAGCTCTTTGCCTATAATCCTGCTTAAAATTATTTTGCTTCTCGCTTCTATTTTCGCTGTAATCTTTTTTGAAAGGCTTATTAAAAATTCTATTTTTCATTTTATTTTTAGTATTATTTTTACCGCTTAATTATACAAACAAATTTTACTTTGTCATAAAAAGGTGGAGTTGATATTTAATATCCTATTGACAGCTTAAGGCTAATAAACTAATACGCCTTTTAATTGATTAGATTCTCTAGTTTTTTTCTTTAATATGGAGGGATGGCCGAGCGGTCAATGGCAGCAGACTGTAAATCTGCCCTCTCACGAGTTCGAAGGTTCGAATCCTTCTCCCTCCACCAATTTTTATCTATATTTCAGGATATTGATTGACTGTTGGTTGGACTATGCTTCTACGGATGTCTTATCTCTTTTAGCAATGCCTTCTCGTACTTTTTCAGGTAACCGCTCCGTATATAGCTTCTCTAATCGCTTTGGCTTAGAAATCATTTCTTGAACGATTTCGTTCACCAAAAGAAACAAGGTATGAGAAGTTGTCAAGTCATCTAAATCATCAATCTGGCCCGGATGAATTGCACTGTTTCCGGTAAACCTAACTATATCCAATGTCATCTGCACCCTAGTATCCATACCTTTTTTAACAAGATCGGCAATTTGCTCATTGAAGTTACTGCCTTTGGCATCGAGATATTTGCAAAGCAGTTCGCAACATAGTCTGAGTAAGGCAGCGGCTGCTCGCGGCGAAAGAGAATGAATGCTGCGTGCTTCATTATAAATCGCTTTAATATGCTCAGGCATATCATCATTAGGTTGTTCTTCTACGGATATTGAAGGATATACAATTCTAACACCAATCCAAAGCGAAGCTTTTCTGCAACTTACTTCTTTGCACACACTGTAAAATACATTGGAAAGCTTGTTACTCATGGTGGTGTATTGACAGCTCTCAAAGACAAGTTCACCCGCTTCACAGAGCTGTGCTTCTTTAATCCACTTTTGCATTTGTTCGTCTGTCAGCACTTCTTTAGTTTGCTCTGCTTTGATATTTTTTATAACTTGTTCAATTTCTTTGAGACGTAAGATGTATGGAACGCCATCTATAGATCCTACCGAATTAGCGTAAGCATTATACCAAGTGTGTGATGATTTAGTTCCACAATGGGGGCAATGAAACGCTGTCAATTTTGTAGATGGGGCGACATAATTCTTTTCCATAACATCTTGTCCAAGTTAGTTAAATTATACATGAATATATAGATTAAATCTGAAATGTCAGTGAATTAACAATGTACTCTTCCTTATCACGCTTATCTTTCTCTTGCCAATGAATCATCCATCCAATATTTTGAAGTTCCTCAATTAAGCGGTTCGAGGTTTTTCCACTACGGACCACCACTAATTTAGAAAGTTTAGCTAAATCGCTTATCTAAAATTTTTTATAATTTGATTTTCTA
>JANRLM010000054.1 GCA_033762595.1 Rickettsiales bacterium | reverse complement strand
TGCACGAACCCCATCTTTACTGATATTTATTGCGGATCCTTTTTTTCCAAAAGTTAGTGATGCACCAGATTTGCTAAAATTTAGCTTTAATAATTTGGCAATTGGAACAATTTTTCTAAGCTTTAAGCCCATTTTAATTGGTGTAAGAGATTAAAGAATCAACCAAACTTTGAAGTGATTTGCTAATCTTAATATCAGAAATTTTGCCTTCCGCATCAAAAACTTTATCAGCAAATGGAATAGCTAATTGATCCGGTAGAACTAAAACGCCAATATTTCCAAGCAACATACGCAGCGGCACAAGCCCACGCAAACCGCCAAAACCACCTGGCGAAGCAGCTGATAAAGCTGCAAATTTACCTCTGAATGCAATCAGTGGAGTTTCACCTTTTTCTGAAGGGCGAGAAATCCAATCTATTGCATTCTTAAATAAAGGGGAAAAACTTGAATTATATTCAGGTGAAGCAATAAAAAAACCCTTACATTCTGCAAATTTTGCCTTGAGTTTTTTCGCATTTTCAGGCAGGCCGTTTTCCACCTCAAAATCGCCATCATATATAGGCATTGGATAATCTTTGAGGTCAATAAACTCCGCCTCCACACCGTTAGATTTTGCGATTTCAAAAGCCTGCTTCGCCAGCTTTTTGTTTAGTGAATCTTTGCGAGCCGAACCCGCTAAAAAAATGAGTTTTGACATAATAATTTAATTTCAATTAGATTTTATATATTACATAGATTATATGTTTATAAAAAAATATACAAACTAATTAAATGAAAAAAAATCCTAATAAAAATTCAGCTCCAAAAAAGCTAGCAAATAAAATGTGGGGTGGGCATTATGAATATGCACCCGATGAAGTTTTGCAAAAAATAAACGCATCAATTTCATTTGATAAAAAACTTTATAAGCAAGATATTCAAGGCTCTATAGCTCACGCTAAAATGCTTTCAAAAACAGGCATTTTGAATAAATCCGATGTTGAAAAAATTACTAAAGGCTTGCAACAAATTCTGAAAGAAATTGAATCTTCTAAGTTTGAATTTAAGGAAGAACTTGAAGATATTCACATGAATATTGAATCTCGCTTGAAGGAAATTATTGGCGATACAGCCGGCAGGCTTCACACCGCTCGCAGCCGGAATGACCAAGTTGCAACTGATTTCCGCTTATATGTTCGTGATAATTCTGATTTAATTATCCAAGAAATTGATTTGCTGATTAAAGCTTTAGAGAAAAAAGCTAAGAAAAATAAGCAAACTATAATGCCAGGGTTCACACATCTACAAACCGCACAGCCTATAACTTTTGGCCATCATTTGAATGCATATAAAGAAATGTTTTCTCGTGATTTAACTCGTTTCAAAGATTGCAGAAAACGCCTGAATGAATGCCCGCTTGGTGCAGCCGCACTCGCTGGAACTAGCTTCCCGATTGATAGACATTTCACCGCTAAAGAGTTGGGATTCGATAAGCCAACCGCTAATTCCATTGATTCCGTTTCATCTCGTGATTTTGCGATTGAACTACTTTCTTGTGCAAATATTTTGGCAATTAATCTTTCAAGACTTGCAGAGGAGATTGTTGTTTGGTGTTCGCAAGGGTTCAAATTTATTTCCCTTTCTGAAAAATTTACTACCGGCTCATCAATAATGCCACAGAAAAGAAACCCAGATGCGGCAGAATTAGTTCGTGCAAAAACAGGCAGAATTTTAGGTTCTCTAACTGCATTAAGCGTTGTAATGAAAGGCCTGCCTTTGGCTTATAGTAAAGATATGCAGGAAGATAAAGAGCAAGTTTTTGATGCAGTTGAAAATATAATCCTCGCCCTGCGTGCGATGCGTGGTATGGTTGATGATATGCAACCAAACAAAGAAAATATGCTAAAAATGGCGGATAGCGGATATTCCACCGCAACAGATATTGCAGATTGGCTAGTGAAAAATCTAAAAAAACCCTTCCGTGATGCACATCATATAACAGGGCGTTGTGTAAAACTTGCAGAGCAAAAAAATTGCAAACTTTCAGAGCTTACCCTTAAGGAATTTCAAACGATTGAAAAAGGAATCACCAAAGATATTTATAATGTTCTTTCCGTTGAAAACTCAGTGAAATCCCGCAAAAGCTATGGTGGAACCAGCTTTGAGGGGAAATAGAGTTTTATATAATTAATTCTCTTGCGTTTTTGGATTATATTTAATAATTAGATTTTCAGAATTTACTTCTTAAATAAATGCGGGTGTAGTTCAATGGTAGAACTCCAGCCTTCCAAGCTGGTCGTGAGGGTTCGATTCCCTTCACCCGCTCCAATTACTCCACCACCAACCTAGAATTCTTGCTGATTTCAATTTTAGCTGGAACGCCAAAATGAATAGCGTAATTCCTTTCTGTATGCCCAATTCCCTTAATTCTGAACACTGGTATTTTAATTTGCTCAGCGAATCTTTCTAAAATTTTTTCAATTAAAGGCATATCCATATCAATTTCTCCGCCTTCAAAATCGCCGAAAATAATGGCTTTCGCACCTTTACACAAATTTGATTGCTGGATATGAGTTAAAATTCTATCCACTTGATAAGGTTTCTCATTAATATCTTCAAAAAGCAGAATTTTATCTTTGGCTATTATCTCCCAAATAGTTCCAATAGAACATTGAACTAATTTCAGATTTCCGCCAATAATTGCCTTGGTTTTGATGGTTTGGGGCTTCAAATTTTTACTAACGACCTCAAGAGAAAACTCCTTCTTATATTTTTTGCCAAAAATTAAATTTTCAATATGAGAAATAGATTCCTTATCAATTCTATCACGCACTATCTGCCATAGAATTGGCCCGTGAATTGTTTTCCAACCCCATTCTTGATTCAAGAAAAAATGGATTGAGGTTATATCACTGAAGGCAATAAATAATTTTTCCTGCTCGGGCGGATTTTTAATCTTCTCGAGATGCGGAATAATTTGCGGGCTACCACTGCCACCTTTTACACACCAAATTGCCTTAGAATCCTTAGCAAATAATGCGTTTTTCAACTGATTAAATCTAATTTTTTCAGGTGCGGAAGCGATTAAATCCCCCGCCAGCAAATCATCTGGAACTCTTGGAATTAGCCCAAGAGATTTAATATATTCCTTAATTCTCTCAACTTCCTGCGGTTTTATGCCGTAAGCCGGCGCAAGAATTTCAACAATATCACCTTTTTTTAAGGGAGTATAAGGTTTTGGTTTATAATTTTTAAGTTTCATAAATATTTATTTCAATTCAGAATAATAATTTGAATTATTAGCTTAAAAATATTTTAGCAAGGAGAAATTTTTTATAAAAAATTATTGGCAAGGATTTTTGTTAGCATTCTATTAAAAATTCTTTCCAAAGTCCCATTTGGAGTTTTTTTATTTTAACTGATTTGCCGAAACTAGCTTTCTAGTTGGTTGCGGGGGCTGGATTCGTTTTGTTAGCTTAACCTACTGAAATCTAACGCATTGCTAAATTCGTGTAATGAAAAGTTCCACTAAAACTTCCACCTTTTTCATTGGGTTGTAAAATGGTTACCTTGTTTGCGCTCTCAAAAAGCTAAAAAATTATAATGTCTTCAATCTTTCCGTATTAGAAATGTTTACCCTACTTTTCATCATGTTATAAGCCATTGAAGGGCTTTCTCTTCCAACTTTATCTAGTATAAATTTTGATGCGGCAACTGTTTTGTGAACTCTAATGCCGCCAGTTGATATTTCAGCTTTGTTGAAAAAATGAACTAAATCTTCTGTAGCTAAATTTCCTTTCGGGTTATTTGAAAATTTACACTGCCCTAAACCACCTGAGGCTGTATCAAACCTTCTTACCCCAGCTCTATAAGCAACTAAGGCGTTATATAACGCATTACCACCAGTATCATGAAGGTGCATACAAACATTATCAAAATTCACGCTATCTTTCTTGAGAGTTTTCATTAATGCATCAACTTTTTTGGGATCGCCAGCACCCGTTGTATCACCTAATGAAACTTCATAACAGCCATTAGAAATTAGAAATTTGGTTAAATCACCAACTGCTTTTGGGTGAATGTCCTCTCCATCTTTTAAGCCTTCCTCGGTTCTGATTGACGGCGCTTTGAATATAGTTGAAACATAGCCTCTATATTTTATTCCAGCCTCTTTTGCTCTTTCTATGATTTTTAGAGCTTGCTCTTTTGATTCTTCTATTCCACCCTTTTGGTTCATATTATTTTTACAGAATTGCTCAGATGCAGCAGTGACAAGGGCAATATCACAAAAGTCTTTCATTACATCTATAGCTTCTGGGGTAAGATATTTTTCGTGCATTACAAGCATTGAAAAGGTTACACCCTTATATTTTCCCCGCTCAGCATTTTCTTTTAACATTTTTGCAAGCTCTAGGGAGCCAACCATGTTGGGAACAACTTTTTCGTGAGCTAAACTGCCAAACTCAATAAATTTCTCACCAGATTCTATAAGCATTTCAATATATTGAAGCCTATCTTCAACGCTTACAGTTTTGTCTTCAAACTGCAAACCATCTCTTGCCCCAACTTGTCTATGGATTATTTTGTCTTTGTTTTGCATAAGGCCAATTAACTAAAATCGCTTTTTTCAATTTTCTCTTTGTAATAAAGTGGAGGTTCTTCTCCAATTCCCCAGAAAATAATCTCTCCAAGCCCTTCAATTTCCTCTAAACTGAATTCAGAGCGTTTTTTTACTAATGGTTGTTTAAGTTTTTCAACACGAACATAATACCAATAAGGTTCATAATTCTGCTCTGCCTTTATAAGGAAAATATCTTTATTATCTTTTTTTAATGATACCACCATAGAATCAAGCTCCTTTTTGCTTTATAGGCTCTACCGCTTGAGAAGCTGATGAAATATTAAGTTTTTCCTTATTAAGTGCTATCAATTTTTTTACATCAAAAGTTGGTTCAGCATATTTATATTCTTCCTGCATTTTTCTTAGTGAAGGTCTCTCATTAATGAAATGGTGAATTGCAGCTTCTGCAATTTTTAACCTATCCTGCAAATCTTCACTAATTACCCCATTATTTTTAGATTTTATTTCTTGAATATAATTGATGGTTTTTACTGCTTCCTTTCCCATGTAAACAGCGCCCATCAAATCCAAAAACATATCACTAGCAGCCGCTATCTTTTTTGCCGCCAACTCCGCAATGGTTGGATCTTCACTTTTTAGAAGGATTCTCTGCTCACCAAGCCATTTATTTGCCTCAGATAAATCTCTAACTGCCGCTCTAACATCAAGTAAATTTTGCACATTAACATTTTGAGTAACTTCTTTGCTAAATAAAAAGTCATTAGCTTGCTCAATGAATCCATCAATAAATTTATATTGTTGAGATACAATTTGCTTTGCCATCATTTCATTTGGCCCCTCATAAATTGGTGTTGGTTCAAGGTTGTTTCTTAATTTTTCAAGCTGCTTTGATGTATAACCATCTGAACCCATTACTTGAGTTGCATCTACCATTAACTTTTTTGCAGCTCTGGTGAAATATGCTTTTACAAAAGGTGTCTCTATTTTTATTAAGCCTTGTGCTTTTGCTTGCCTTTCTAGTAATTCTGTTCTTTGAGAGCTATTATTAGCAGGGATTTTGCTATTTGGTATATTGGCATAATCCATATTTAAGCCAACATCCATTAACACGCTCGCACCAGTTTCAGCAAATGCTCTAAGCTTATTGATTGTAGCGGCCACAGCTGGATATTCTGCATAAGGCTGAGAATCTCGCATCTCCAAGCCACGATTAGCAGTATAGTTTTTTGCTAGTTCAAGTGCAGAATAAATATGTGCAACTGCCTGCGTTCCAACTTCATGCCTAGCAGGATCCATAATTCCAAACATCATAGGCCAGCCATTCCCTCTTTCACCTAGTAATATGCCTTCGCTACCCTGAAAATTATGATGTTGTAAAATTTGGTTTTCAATACCTGGTTTATAAAAGAAATGACTTGTAACAACATTATTGGGTATTGGTTGACCATTTTCTAAAATAGTTTCTCCTTTTTCATCTATTTTATAAATTGGAACAATAGTAACGCTTACCTGAGTTTTCCCTTTTGTATCTAGTAACAATTTTCCTGTTTCATCTCTAGTCGCTGAAACAACTAATCCAATTGCATTTTTTACACTATCAATTCCGCCTGTTGTTAAACCTGTAATATATTTCTTTTCTCCATTAACTATTGCGCTGTCGGAACCTTCCGCTATTTGAGCTGTGCATTCCATATTATTACCTAAATTAGCACCAGTTTTAGGCTCTGTTAATATCATTGCCCCTGTGTATTCACCACTGATAAGCTTAGACATTACATTTTTAATCATCTTTTGTTTTTGTTCATTGCTAGCTTCTTTTTCATATGCAACTTGCAAAAGGTTAAGTGCCCCTTGAGTAACCATTTCTTTTAAGTAAAAAGATGGGTTTGCATTAAATCCAGCAAGTGCAACTCCGCCTATCAATGATTTTGGCATTTCAGCACCACCAAATTGTTTTTTAGCTGCAATTCCAATTAAATTTTCTCTTGCGTAATCTACAAATAATTCTTTTGATTCTGGGTGATATTCATTGCCTTTAGTTTTATCATTGTGAATAACTTCTTTACCCATTAAAGCTACATTTACAGGGTACATCCTTTCATCTGCAAATTTGGCAAATTTTGAAAGTAACCCTAAATATTCAGCTAATGCATTTTCATTTCCAGTTATAGTTGCTAGTTTAGAACTTAACCCGTGAACCTCAGCCAAAAAATTCTGGTCTGCAACAATTTTTTCAGAGGTTAGAGGAATAGAATTTATTGGAGAAATTATTTCTTGTCTGTTTTCTGTAAGTTGAGGAGGCATAAGAATATAAAATATGTTATGGGACATTTTTGTATAACACAAAAACCTTAACAAATTATTAACAAAATTCAAAAAAATCAAATGATTCTGGCAGAAAATTAAAGAATAATGCTATTTACTACATTTTGCTAATTTAGCACCTTAGTTTTGCGTTTAAGCACTTATCTTATTGATTTATAACAACCTTCTAAAAAACACTTTGTTGTTTTGGGTTTGCGTTTAAGCACTTTTTTGAAATTGCACAGCCTTATAATAATGGTTAAAACTCTGGTGGTTAGGCTTGGGTTGGTGGGCTGAATTTACACAAAGACTTTATTAATTCAATTAAAGTGTATATGGAATGGCATTTTTAGCCTTTAACTTTTACAGAACTAGGAAAAACGGCTGTTTAGTTGGTTGCGGGGGCTGGATTCGAACCAACGACCTTCAGGTTATGAGCCTGACGAGCTACCGGGCTGCTCTACCCCGCGATAAGGATTGCGAAAAGCTAATCAGAAAGTGAACTCTAAGAAAAGATGATGTTGTTTAATACTAATTTCAAACTTAATCAAGCATTAAAATTTCTAAACCT
>JANRLM010000053.1 GCA_033762595.1 Rickettsiales bacterium | reverse complement strand
TCCGAAGGTGAGTTTTTCATAATTTACATTTTCAAATCCTGATTTTTCAATCATCGCCTTGAAATTTTCAGCCGTAGGGAACATTCTAATACTTTCAACTAAATATTGGTAAGAATCCTCATCTTTTGCAACAAATTTACCAATTTTTGGAATGAAATTGAAGGAATAAAAATCATAGACTTTCTTTATTACCTCATTATTTACATCAGAAAATTCAAGGCAGACGAACTTTCCACCCGGTTTTAGAACCCTATAAATTTCATCTAGAGCTTTTTTAATATTCGTAACATTTCTTATGCCAAAAGAAATAGTTACTAAATCAAAATTATTATCTGGATAAGGTATTTCCTCAGCGTTAACGATGTTAAAATCTATATAATTTGAAAAATTTTCATCGATAACCTTCCCCCTGCCCTGCTCTAACATATGATTATTTATATCTGACGCAATTAGGTTTCCCGTGAAACATTTTTCTTTCAGCTTTTTTGCAAGCGAAATTACAATATCTGCTGAGCCACTTGCTAAATCTAATGCCTTCAAATCATTTCTTAAGGGAAGATGCTTAAGAAAAATCTTTTTCCAAATTCTATGAAGCCCAAAGCTCATAAAATCATTCATAATATCATATTTGCTGGCAACTGATTTGAAAACGCCAAAAACCATCTCCTGCTTTTCAGAATATTCCACTTGCTTGAAACCGAAATTTGCCTTGCTCATAATTAAATTGAATTTTTTAGTTTTATTTTATTAGATTAAAATTAACAGAGCTAAACTCTATTTTCTCTTTCCGTGTCTCCCCGCACTTGTTGCGGGGTAAACCACAAAGCAAGCTCAAAACCAAGGCTTTAAAAGATTTCAGCCATCAACCCCGCAATAAATGCGGGGTGACAATTGGTGTCTAAGAGTTTAATATATAATTTAGTTTAACAATCCAATTTTTTAGTTATTTTAATTATGAAAAGAATATTATCAAATAGAATTTATAATGCCCGAGCTTCCTGAAGTAGAAACCGTCAAAAGAGGTCTGTCAAAACAAATTCTTGGCAAGAAGATAAATTCTATTTTCAGAAGTGATAAAAATCTGCGATTTCCCTATTCCAATAATTTTATTGAAGATATTTCAAACGCAAAAATTATAGATATTAAAAGGCGCGCTAAGTTTTTGATTATTAACCTTAATAATAAAAATTCTATTATCATTCACCTTGGAATGAGTGGTAAAATTCTATTCAAAAATTCGCCATACATACCTGCAAAGCACGATCATTTTATTTTAGAATTTACTGATGAAACTTTGCTTGTTTTCAATGATGCAAGAAGGTTTGGTTGCGTTACTAGCTCCAAAACTAAAGATGTAGCAAAACATAAACTATTTGCAAATACAGGCATAGAGCCACTTTCTGATGATTTAACTACAGAATTTTTAACAGAAAATTTCAAAAATAAATCCCAAAATATCAAACAAACTTTGATGGACGCTTCGGTAATAGCTGGTATTGGCAATATTTACGCCAGTGAAATTCTATTTTTAACTAATATAAACCCTGCTTTACCAGCAAAAGATGTTCCGAAAAATAAATATAAAAATCTTATAAAAAATATAAAGCAGGTTTTAGAAAATGCAATAAAATCTGGTGGCTCAACGCTTAGAGATTATGTTAGAAGTGATGGAGGACTTGGATATTTTCAGCATCATCACAAAGTTTATGATAGAGAAAATCAGCCTTGCTTTGTTTGCCAAACAAGTATAAAAAGAATTGTTCAACAAGGCAGAAGCACTTATTTCTGCCCTAATTGCCAAAAATTATGAGAATTTTTATCGTTACATTTGCAATTATTTTGCTTGCTTCTTGCAGCAAATTTATGTCGCCTAAGGCAGAATTTATGCCATCTCTGCCTGATGTTCCATTGCCGGAAGGCTTCCAAGCAGACCCCGGAACTGGCAGTTTCTTTGACTCTGCTGAAGGTAGAATTGTTGAAATGTATGCCACTGGCTTTGAAGACCCTGAAGATTTGAATGATTTTTATAATTCAGTTTTGCCATCACTCGGCTGGAAGGAAATTGGAGAGTTAACTTATGTTAAAAACAATGAAGTGCTGTTAGTAAGCCCAGAAAAGAAAGGATACACAACTTCAGTTAAATATCAATTAAGACCACTTTCTGCACAAGAGAAGCAGGGAAATATCTAACAAAATCTTAAATGGCGATAATATTCATTTCACTATCAGCTTTTTTCGCCTCTGCGATAACATTATTTTCAGGTTTCGGGCTTGGCACAATTTTAATGCCAGTGATTGCAATATTTCTGCCCTTACAAATTGCAATTGCAGTTACTGCAATTGTTCATTTGCTAAATAACCTATTCAAATTATTACTTTTATACAAAAATATTGATTACAAAATTCTCATTTCTTTTGGCATTCCAGCCTTTATATTTTCAGTCCTAGGGGCTTATTTCTTAGATTTAATCACAAGCCAAAATATCATTTTTGAGTATAATTTTTTGGGAAAAACTCTGAAAACTTCGCTTTTTAATTTGGTTGTAGGGGTATCATTAATAATTTTTGCGAGTGCCGAAATTTTTCCGTTTCTAAATAAAATTAATAAAATACCAAACCCAATAGGCGGTGCATTAAGTGGCTTTTTTGGGGGATTTTCGGGACATCAAGGTGCTTTTAGAAGTGCTTTTTTAATCAAAGCAAATCTTACTAAAGAAGGTTTTGTTGCAACAAATTCAGCAATTGCAAGCCTTGTTGATATTGCAAGAATTATCGTCTATGGCCTAACATTTAATTTAGCACTCATAGAAAAAGAATTAAACCTGATTATAATTGCAACTTTTTCTGGGTTTTTAGGGGTTTTCCTCGCAACTAAAATCCTTAAGAAAATCACTATAAAATATATACAAATTTTAGTCGCCTTAATGCTTTATATTTTAGCAATACTCCTAATATTCGGCGTGCTATGAAAATTTCCTTAACTAATTTTCAGCTTAATGTTTTGAGTGAAATTGCTAAAATTCCATTTGGTGAAACTAGAACCTATAAACAAATCGCAATCGCAGTTGGAAAGCCAAAAGCAAGCAGAGCCGTTGGAATGGTTTGTAACAAAAACCCCTTCCCTTTTATAATTCCATGCCATAGGGTTGTGGGCAGTAAATCTAACAAAAAAGATAATCTTGCTGGTTATGCTTTTGGTCTAGAGCTTAAAAGCCAAATTCTCAATTTTGAAAATAATCTAAAAGCCTATCTTAAAATTTAATTTCTATTAAAGATATTTTCAGTTATTATGTTTGGATTATTAAGCAAAAAATATTTTTATGAATAAAGAAAAAACCATTGAAGTTCTTAACAGAATTTTAGAGTGTGAATTGGCTGGAGTGGTTAGATATACTCACTATGCGTTAATGGTTTATGGCCATAATAGAATCCCGATTGTAAAATGGTTGCGTGAACAAGCTAATGAGTCACTGGATCACGCAAACCAAGCAGGGGAGCATATCACAACATTAAATGGCCACCCATCTCTAAAAATTTCAAACCTGCTTGAAACCCATAAGCACAGCATTCAAGATATATTGCTTGAAAGCCTTGAGCACGAAAAGCACCAAGTTAATAATTTTAGGGAATTGCTTGAGCTTGTGAAGGATAAATCCATCACACTTGAAGAATATGCTAGATCAATGATCGCTGATGAAGAAACTCACATCTCAGAAGTTGAAAAAATGCTCAGAAAGCCAGAATAATTCTGGCTTAGGCAACTTGCTCATCAACCCATTGATATAGAGAAGTTTTTGGTAAGGCACCAACTTTAGTTGCAACCGGCTTGCCGTTTTCAAAAATAATCATTGTTGGAATACCCCTTATACCAAATTTTGTTGGAACATCAGGGTTTTTATCAATATTGATTTTGAAAACTTCTAGTTTTTCTGCCCTATCTTTAGATAATTCATCAATAATTGGTGCTAATTGACGGCAAGGCCCACACCACTCAGCCCAAAAATCTACTAAAACTGGTTTTGTGCTTTTAAGAACATCTTGCTCAAATGTTTTATCTGTGGTTTCTTTTGCCATAAATCCTCTTTTGTTATATTAATGTAAATTTAGGTTTAAGAATAGAAATAGTCAAGGGCTTATAGTAAAATGAACTTATTAAAAGAAAAAATTGTCAAAGAGATTGAAAATAAAGGCTTTCTAAGCCTTGATGAATATATTGATAGATGCCTTTATGACGAAAACTTTGGCTATTATAGAGCTAAAAACGTAATAGGTGAAAAAGGCGATTTTATCACTGCACCTGAAATTTCTCAAATTTTTGGCGAGATTATCGCAATTTTCATTATCAATAAAATTCAAAATTTTTCTGATATAAAAATTGATATAATTGAGCTTGGAGCTGGGAATGGCACGCTTGCTGATGATGTTTTGAGGGTTCTTAGTAAGTTCAAAAATTTATATCAAAATATTTCATATAAAATATATGATGTAAGTGAGTTTTTAATAAAAAAACAGCAGGAAAAACTCGCAAAATATCAAGGCAAAACCTCTTGGATTTCTGATTTAGAAAAAACCAAAAATAAAAATCTAACTATTTTTATCGCTAATGAATTTTTTGATGCTTTACCTATAAAACAATATATTTTTGAGGATTTCAAATGGTTTGAGAGGATTATTAAATATAACAAACCCAAAGATAAATTTTATTTTGATAAAATTATCGCTGAAAATTTGCCAAAAAAATTGCAAAAATTTACTGAAAAGAAAAAGCCGAAAAATAATTCTATAAAAGAATTTTGTCCCTTAATCCCTGATTTCATCAAAAAAATTTCTGATATAATCAACCAAAATAATGGAATGCTAATTTGCTTTGATTATGGCTATTTTCATAGCAACTACGGCGATAGTTTGCAAGCTATTAAGAGCAATAAATACACTGATATATTTTCAAATTTAGGTGAAAGTGATATCACTGCCCATGTTGATTTTGAAGATATTTCAAACGAGCTTAAACAAAATGGCATTAAAAATATTTTCTTGAATCAACAAGGTGATTTTTTAAGAGAGATGGGGGCTTTGGAGAGATCTGGAATTCTGCAAAAAAATAAAAATACTAAGATAAAAAATAAAATTTCAAATGATGTTTCACGATTAATTGATGATGACAAAATGGGGGCGTTGTTCAAATGCCTTATTGCTGAAAAATTTTAGCATTTTTTGATAATAATATATTCATAATATTGTTAAACATAAGGTTTTCTGCTATAATCCCTCGAAGTTAGTTTGATAATTTAGCTGTATTTCTAAATATAAATTTAGACTTAACCTCAAATTGTCACCCCGCACTTGTTGCGGGGTTAAACATAAAGCATGATTAAAACAATCTATTCAATGACTTTTAGCCATTAACCCCGCAACAAGTACGGGGTGACATAAGTGGCTCAAGGCAAAAATTATTTATGCGAAATCTTATCATCATATTATATTTCATATTTCTATTTCGGTTAGCGATAGCCGAAAGCGTGCCTTCTCTGCCCGGTCTTGAGAATGAACCTGCTGGTGAATCTGCGTTTGGTGGTGTACCTTCTGCAAATAGTGATGATGAATTCACCTTCAAGGAATTTCCAGAACAGGAATATAAAAAATCAAAAAATTGGGTTAACCCTGATAAAAATGTTAATCTTTCGCAAAATCAAGCTCCACAAATAACACCGCCATCACTTGATAATTTTGCAAATGAAGTTGCCGAAGAAGAATTGCCAACTATAAGATTGCCACAAAACAATGCTCAAGCTACAAAATTGCCAGATTCTAAAATAAGACAGGGCAAAATTTTAGATGATAGAATTTCAAATGAGGAAACACAAATCGCTGACCCTTTTGAGAAAATTGAACCTGATTTTAATTTTGATGAATTAGAAGCAAATAGCAAAGCCCAAGCAAATAAGCAAAAGCCTGAGACTTTAATCAAAAATAATACTCCACAACAAGATTTTAATTTAGGGGAACAATTTCCTGAAACACCTGAGTTAGATTTTTCTGGCAAGAGAAAAGAAATTGCTAAAACTAAGGAATTATCTCCTGAAGAAAGGGAAAAGCAAGTTGATGAATTACTAAATTCGGTAATAGGTGAAAATAAAAAAGAAGAGCAAATAAACCCAGAAGATTTACTTGAAAATACTGGGGCGGAAAATCAAAATCAGGAAACTGAACAGCAAGTTCAACAGCCTGTTGCACAAGATTTTGATAACGTTAGAAGGCGCGTTGGCTATTCTTCACTTTCATTTTCTGAACAACAATTAAGTGATCAGCTAGTTAGAGCTGCAATGATTGGCGATAAAAATTCAGTAACTGCACTCCTGCATTCTGGCAGAAGTGCTAATGCAACTAATAAATTCGGTGAAACGCCTTTAATGGGGGCAATTTTTAACGCACATAATGATATTGTTGAGATATTACTTGCGGAAGGTGCAAACCCGAATTCAGTTGATGCAAAAGGCAATACACCACTGCATGTTGCAGTTGCAAGCAGGAATTTTGTTGCAACTCAGCAATTACTGCGGGCTGGTGCAAAAGTGGATTTTAGAAATAACTCTAACGATACCCCGCTTTTAATTGCAACGCTCAATAACTCCCTTGATTTAATTGATGTTCTAGTTCGCGAGGGTGCTGATGTTAACAAAAGCAATGGTGATGGCCTAACGCCCCTTCACATCGCAACCTACAACAACAATATTGAGATTGTGAAATACCTGCTTTATGTCGGTGCGAATGCGAATATGGTTACCAGAGACGGCCTTAAACCTTATGATTTAGCTTACGGCAAAAATTTTGATATAGCACGCCTTCTTGCTTCTTACACTGGTAGAGAAAGATTTTTTTCAAACGATATTCAAAATATTATAAAACAAAGGAATGCTCCTATTTATAGCCCGCAATCTAATGTTCAAACTGCTGATCAATTTTCTATGTTTCCGCAATCTTATGTAGAAGCTGAAACCAAGGCCGAAGAACAAAGCCAAAATTTAAGCCTAACGCAAACAGATTGGTGGGCAGCAAATCAAACACCTGCAGAAAAAATGGTTGATAATTCCGATTATAACAAAACTTCAACAATTAATGCCAATAATTTAGCCCAAGAAATCAACCAACAAAACCCTGCAAGCCTTGCATTTAAGCAGATTTCAGAAGGGCAGAATAATGCACCTCAGCAAGCACCAGCCTCTCAGCAAAATAATTTCTCCAATGAGATTTATCTTGATTCAAACCAAATTAATCAAACGCCAACTCAAGTTCCAGCCTCTATAAGAATGAGGAATTATCAGGGCAGTAGCCTCTCAAGCAACCTGCAAAAAATTGAAAGGCTTGGCGGTTCACTTGATACTAAACAAGCCAGAACAATTTTGTTAGGTGGCACACTAAAATATTCAGATATGACACCTGAACAACAAAATAAATGGGATACAAGACTTGAAAAATGGATAAGAAAAGCCGGCAATTTAACTGCAATAAATCAAGAAATTATTGAGAAATATAAAAGACAAGGTAAGATTCTACAATCTATTTACCGCGAGCAATTTGGTATGAATATTGAAAAAATCCGCCAAAAAATGGCATCTGCACAATAACCCTACATAACTTTATAAAGTGTAAATTACATTAATAATTGACAATTAACTTTTTATAAATTATAGTTTATATATTCAGATGATTTAGAAATTATATAAAGAGTAGTTTGTATAAATTGTATTTTATCTCGAAAATATAAAATATAGTTTATGGCGAATTCTCAATGGGGCAATGTATTTATAAGCCTGCCTATCAATAACAATTATGAGGATATTTTTGTTGGGCGATTGCAGGAAGATCCAAGTGGAAGATATATATTTACCTACGACGAAAGTTACTTAACCTCCGGAAATCCTCATATTTCCTACACATTACCTTTACGCAGAGAACCTTACATTTCTGAGGCTGGCTTGCACCCTTTCTTTGACAATTTAGTTGCTGAAGGCTGGTTTGGTTCTGCTCAGGCGAGGTCTTTAGGTGCAGATAAAAATAATCATTTTGCCTTACTTCTTGGATATGGACACGATTTAGC
>JANRLM010000052.1 GCA_033762595.1 Rickettsiales bacterium | reverse complement strand
AGAACTATCAAAGATTTATTGACTGAAAATATTAAGGGTAAAAAAGTTTTAATCCGTGCGGATCTCAATGTGCCGATGAAGCAAGGTAAAGTTTCTGATTGCACTAGAATTAATGCGGTTATTCCAACAATTCTTGCCCTTAGAAAAGCAGGGGCAAAAATCTTGCTTATATCTCACTTTGGCAGGCCAGAAGGCAAATTTGATTCCTCATATTCACTAAGCCCTATTGTTGATGAGGTTTCAAAGCAAATCTCTCAAATAGCGGGTGAAAATATTGAAGTAAAATTCGCAGGTGATTGCAGAGGAATTATTGCGGAACACGCCTCAGAAGCCCTTAATAATGGTGATGTTCTTCTGCTTGAAAATTTAAGATTTCACGCTGAAGAAGAAAAAAATGATAAAAATTTCAGCAAGGAACTCGCAAATTTAGCGGAATACTTTGTTAATGATGCTTTTTCTTGCTCGCATCGCTCACACGCTTCAATCACTGGGGTTACTGAGTTTCTGCCTTCTTACGCTGGTTTATGTTTAGAAAAGGAAGTAACTTATATTTCAGAAGCCCTTGAAAGCCCTGAAAAACCGCTGACTGCAATAGTTGGTGGCTCTAAAATTTCTACCAAAATTGATATTCTAACTTCACTTATAGAAAAGGCTGATAACCTTATAATTGGTGGTGGAATGGCAAATACTTTTCTTTATGCCAAAAATATTAAAATTGGTAAATCTCTCTGCGAGAAAAATCTGAAAGATAAAGCACTTGAAATTCTTGCTTTTGCAGAAAAGAAAAATTGTAAAATTCACCTACCTATTGATTTTACAACCGCAAAAGAATTCAAGCAGTTTGCGGAATGTGAAGTTAAATCAAAAGATATTGCTGAAGATGATATAATTTTAGATGCGGGGGTTAAATCAATTTTTAATTGGCATCAAATTATTGCAAATAGCAAAACTCTTATCTGGAATGGCCCACTTGGTGCGTTTGAAACCTCGCCTTTTGAAAATTCAAGCGTAACGCTTGCAAAATTGGTTTCCTTACTAACTCGTGAAAATGGCTTGAAATCTATTGCTGGTGGTGGTGATACAGTTGCTTTGCTTGCAACGGCTGGGGTTGTGAATAATTTTACTTATGTTTCAACAGCAGGTGGTGCGTTTTTAGAATGGCTTGAAGGCAAAGGATTGCCTGGTATTTCAGCCCTTACTAAAAATGCCAAAAAACAAAAAGTTGCTTAGAAATTCTGCTTTTTGTCATTCTGAGCGAAGCGAAGAATCTAGATCTTTCGCTTCGCTCAAGATGACAATATAAAAATAAATCATATGAAAAAAACTTTTATATTATCCTTTTTAACAATTTTATTCTTTGCAAATTCAAGCAATGCCTGTGAATTTCATAGGAATAATGCTAGATATAAAAATGCTGTTTGTTTCCAAGCTAGAAGCCAAGTTGAAAAAAGAAGATGCGAAATTAATCGTAAAAATAATGTTGGATACATCTTCAACAAAACTAGAAAATATCCAGACATAGACTATGTTTATAACGCTAAAACCGGCCTTTATCATAGAAGGCTAATTTCAAGAAGCAGAATGAGATAGAATAATTCTTCCATCTTTACTCTAGTATCACCCCACACTTGTTGCGGGGTAAACCATAAGATAAGCTCAAAACCTAGTTTTATAAACACTTTTAGCCATTAACCCCGCAATAAATGCGGGGTGACAATTTGTGTTTAAGGAGCTTAAATTTATAAATATTGAACACTGCCAAAATATTAAAAATATCATTCTTGATAAATTCTCATTAAGTTATATTTTTGCGGTCGTAGTAAAATTTAAGCAGCTATTTGATGAGTCTTTTAAGTAAAGTAAATTTTCCATCTGATATAAAAAATTTCTCTGATGATGAGCTGAAACAACTCGCTGGTGAGTTGCGTCAGGCGACTATTGAGGCGGTTTCCAAAACTGGTGGTCATTTGGGTGCGGGGCTTGGCGTGGTTGAACTTACAGTCGCAATTCATCATGTGTTTGATACGCCAAATGATAGACTAATTTGGGATGTTGGGCATCAAGCTTATCCTCATAAAATTTTGACAGGCAGAAAAGATAGAATGCACACTCTGCGTAAAGGTGGTGGGCTTTCTGGCTTTACAAAAACTTCTGAGAGTGAGTATGACCCTTTCGGTGCAGGGCATAGCTCAACCTCAATTTCTGCAGCGTTAGGAATGGCGATTGCACGCGATAAAAACAATAAAGATAATGATGTAATTGCTGTTATCGGCGATGGTGCGATGAGTGCCGGAATGGCCTATGAAGCCCTAAACAACGCTGGTGATAGCAACTCAAAATTAATCGTAATTTTGAATGATAATGATATGTCAATCGCACCCCCAACTGGTGCGATGAGAGCGTATCTAGCGAAATTAATTTCAGGCAAAACTTATAATAATTTCAAAAAATTTGCCTTAAAAGCTGTGAAGCATCTGCCAAATTATTTTGAAAGAGCCGTTAAAAAAACTGAGCAAATTGCTAAAGATGTTGTGGTTGGTGGTAATTTTTTTGAGGAAATGGGCTTTGATTATATCGGCCCACTAGATGGCCATAATTTAGATCATTTGTTACCAGTTTTGCGTAACATCAAAAAATCAAAAGATAAAAAGCCTTATTTAATTCACGTGGTTACTGAAAAGGGCTATGGGTTTGAATCTCCTGAGGCTTCATCTGAAAAATTTCACGCTGTTCGCAAATTTGATGTGGAAACCAAAGTGCAATCAAAGGCAACACAAGGAGTAAAAACTTACACTGAGATTTTTGCAGATACACTCATAAAAATTGCAAAAAATGATGAGAAAATTTTAGCAATAACCGCCGCAATGCCTAGTGGAACAGGCTTAAATAAATTCGGCAAAGAATTTCCAGAAAGAACTTTTGATGTTGGCATTGCTGAGCAACACGCCGTAACATTCGCGGCAGGGTTAGCGTTTGAGGGATATAAACCTTTTTGTGCAATCTATTCAACATTCATGCAAAGGGCTTATGACCAAGTTATTCACGATGTCGCAATCCAAAATTTACCTGTGAAATTTGCATTAGATAGGGCAGGGCTTGTTGGTGCAGATGGTGCAACGCACGCAGGCAGTTTTGATGTCGCATATTTGGGGTGCTTGCCAAATTTTGTTCTGATGGCATCTTCAAATGAAATTGAGCTTGCAAGAATGATTATAACGGCGGCAAATCATAATTCATCACCGATTGCTTTTCGTTTTCCAAGGGGTGAGGGTTTAGGGTTAGAAATTCCTGAAAATCTTGAACCGCTTGAAATCGGCAAGGGCAGGGTGGTTTGGGATAATCAATCACCTGATGTAACAATAATTTCTTATGGGGCGAGGCTTCAAGAAGTTAAAATTGCTTCAGAAAATTTAGAAAAACAAAATATCAAAACTGCAATAATTGATGCAAGATTTGCAAAACCATTAGATGAAAATTTAATCAGGCAATTTGCCGAAAAATCAAAATTGATTGTAACTATTGAAGAAGGCTCAGTTGGTGGTTTTGGCTCATTCGTTGCAAAATTTTTAACCGATAATGATTTAATAAATGATAAAACCAAATTCCGCTCAATGGT
>JANRLM010000051.1 GCA_033762595.1 Rickettsiales bacterium | reverse complement strand
TTTGAAATTCCGTGAGGACCTTCGTGAACATTAAGGCAGAAGCCAACGCCGTGACCAGTTCCGTGCTTATAATCTTTGAAGTTACGCCATAAATTTATACGCGCCAAAACATCAATCTGTGAGCCATTTGTGCCGGTTGGGAAAATCGCACTCGCAATATTAATATGCCCTTTCAAAACAAGTGTAAAATTTTCTTTCTGCTCATTAGTAACATCACCTAAAGCGATTGTGCGGGTTACATCAGTTGTGCCTTCTAAATACTGCCCGCCAGAATCCAGCAACAAAATATTTTTTCTTGCAAGTTTTTTAGAATTTTTTTCACTAGCACGATAATGAATTATCGCACCATTTTCAGCATATCCAGCGATGGTATCAAAACTTGTGGAAATGAAATTTTTATTTTGCAAACGGAAATATTTTAGCTTCTCGCCGATAGAAAATTCCGTGAGGTTTTTATCCAAATTATTTTCAAGCCAATAGAAAAATTTTGTTAACGCAACCCCATCTTTTATGTGAGCATTTTTGATGTTTTTTATTTCAATATTATTTTTTACTGCCCTTGCAGTTAGGCATAAATCAGGCTTGTTCTCAAATTTAACTTTGTGAGTTTTTAGCAAATTATAAAAATAAAAAGAGGAGCTATTAAAATCTAATTGAAAGGTTTTTTTAGAAAATTTTTTTATATCATTTTCAATTTCTGAAATTTTTTTAATTTCAATATCAATATTTTTGAAAAGGGATTTTTTTAAGTTTTCATTATCACAATATAAAATAATTTTTCCATTTTTATTTAGAAGGGCATAACTTAGTAAAACTTGGGTGTTTGGCAGGTCAAAACTTCTAATATTTAGAAGCCAACAAACAGATTCCGCACTGGTAAGTAGCAAAAAATCATTATCAAATTCATTGCAGATTTTTTTGATTTTTTCTTTCGCTTCAAACCCTACGAATTTTTTATCAAGAAAGAAAATTTTATTAGATTTATATTTTGGTTTTTCTTGCCAAATTTCATCAATTAAATTTGGTAATGGAATAAACTCAAATATTTCTTTTGATAATTCACTTTGATATTTTTTTATTTTTTCATAAGCAAAAATCTTTGCATCAAAGCCAATTCTAGCTTTCTTTTTGAAATTTTCTTTTAAGAAATCTATTTCGTTTTTTTCAGCTAATTCAAAAATTTTATAAATTTTTTTATCAATTTCTTTTTCAGCTTGCAGGGTATATCTGCCATCTGTGAAGAAAATCGCCTCTTTTGTCGTTATAATCACGAAACCATTTGAGCCAGTGAAATTGGTAAGATATTTTATCCTTTCCGCTTCTGGGGGTAAATATTCACTATTAAATTCATCACGCATTGGCACAAGATAGGCATCAAGCCTATGTTTTTTAAGAACTTCTCTTAATTTTTCTAATTTATTCATATGGTTTTAAGAAAAAATTATATACGCTAATTCTTTAAGCTCATCATGCAGAAAATCCGAGAGAGGTTCACCTATATCATTTACCCATTGCTGTTTTGTTTCATCAAAATTAAAGCGGCTTGCTCCTGAAAATGGTGAAGAAAACCATATTTGTTTTGTCGGCTCGTGTTTGTTGATTATATACTCGCCATTATCCTCAGTTTTAATGGAAAGCACGCCATTTAATAAATCGGTTTCTAAATTATTTTCATCAGCGATTGCATCAATTTCAGAAAAAATTTCTTCTAAAATTTCATCGGCTTTTTCGTGAAAATTTAATATATCTAGCGTCATAAACCATATTCTTTAGGTGAATTAATTTGCATATGAAATTTCAATTTTTCAATATATTCAACAGGGTTTTTTACATTTACAACCGCACCTTCAACGCGATTAAAATAATCATAAAGGCGAGTTGAAAGAAAACGAAGTGATGCACCGATCGCAAGAATTGGCATCGCTGAAATTTCTTCACTAGAGAGTTTTCTAATTGAATTATAGCCTTCAAAAAGCTCTTTCGCTTTAGTATAATTGAAAGAAAAATCCCGCTCAAAACACCAAGCATTTAGGGTGATTGCGAGGTCATAAGCATAAAAATCATTGCAACTCATATAAAAATCAATTACGCCAGAAACCTCATCATTTTCAAATAAAACATTATCGGGAAAATAATCAGCGTGAATAATTCCACTTGGTAAATTTTTTGGCCAATTATTTTGAATAATATTAAAAGCGTTATTTATTTTATCAAAAGATGGAGCAAAATTTTTCTCAGTTTCGCTGGAAATTTTGTTGAATAAATCTCTCCAAAAATCATATGCCATAGAATTTTTACGAGCAATATTTTTCGGCAATTTTTCAGAATTTATATGTAGTTTTGCAAGAAATTTACCTGCTTTATAAACCTCATTATTACCAATATTTCTTGGCCATTTACCCTTTAACATTGAAACGATAAGATAGTTTTTTCCATTAAATTTGCCAATGTAAGAATTATCATTTTTTGCAATCGGCAATGGGCAAGGATAATTATTTTTGTTTAACTCTAGCATTAAATTTATGAAAAAAGGTAAATCTTCCTCAGAAACCCGTTTCTCGTAAATTGTAAAAATAAACTTTTGAATGTCTGTTTCTAAAATATAATTTGTGTTTTCAATACCTTCGCTAATACCAGAGAAACTAATTAACGAACCGATATTATATTCAGATAAAATTTGCGAGAAATCAGCTTCAAGTAATTTTGTAAAAACCGCCATAATGAATTTAGATTATCTATGCTTGAAAAGCTGAATAAATCACTTGCATATTCGCAGGGCGTTTAACGCAAGGGCTGCCCTCAATGCCGACGCAAGGGCTTTTAAGGGTTGGCGGCTCACGATTGCAAGAAGATAAAATTATCAAAGAAATTAGAACAATAAATTTTTTCATAAATTTTTTATATGTAATTCTTAGCGTTTTCAACCGCCTTGAGAAGGGCTTTTGCTTTGTTTTCAGTTTCTAAAAACTCGCCTTCCTCGGTGCTATCATACACTATTCCGCCACCAGATTGAATAAAAATTTTATTATCCTTTAGAAGTGCAGTCCGCAAGGCAATACAAGTATCCATATCACCATTTGAGGAAAAATATCCGATAGTTCCCGCGTAAAACTGCCTTTTGCAAGGCTCTAACTCATCAATAATTTCCATCGCACGAATTTTAGGTGCACCACTTGTAGTTCCCGCTGGAAAGCCTGCGATTAAACAATCTAAGAAATCCTTATTTTCTGCAATTTTTCCTTCCACATTTGAAACAATATGCATCACATGAGAATATTTTTCTACAAACATTTTTTCAGTAACTACAACGCTGCCTTTTTGGGCAACTTTGCCAACATCATTCCGACCCAAATCAAGCAACATAAGGTGTTCAGCAATTTCTTTTTCATCTTGAAGTAAATCTTGCTCTAACTCCAAATCCTGCTGTTTAGTTACGCCACGCTTTCTTGTGCCAGCAATTGGGCGGATTGTAACAATTTCATTTTCTAATTTAACCAAAATTTCAGGGCTTGAGCCACTTATCACAAAATCATCAAGTTTTAGATAAAATAAATATGGTGATGGATTAATACTTCTTAGTGAACGATAAAAAGATTCGGGAGGTAGGTTAAAATCACAATTAAATCTGCGACTTGCAACCACTTGAAAAATATCGCCTGCCTTAATATATTCTATCGCTTTTTGAACGAGTTTTGCATATTCTGCTTGGTTAATATTTGCCGAATAAGAGAATTTTTCATCAGAAATTTTAGGCTGATTTTTTTTAATTTCCAAAGGTTTTTGAATTTCAGAAATAATTTCTAAAATCCTTTCATTTGCTGAATTATAAGCATTTTCAGCAGGTATTTTTTCATCATAAAAAACAGGCGTGCAGATATAAGCAACATCAAGAATATTATCAATTACAATAGAAATTTTTGGGCGATAATATAATGCATCAGGAATGTCTATTTCTGAGGGTTTTTCATCTGGCAAATCCTCCATATATTTAACCATATCATAACCTATAAAGCCAAATAATCCGCTTGCGGAAGAAGGGAGGTTATAAAAACATTTTTTATCAATTTTGCTCTGATTATAAAAACTTCTAAGGCTAGAAAAAATATTTTTCTTATTTGTCTCAATTAATTTTAATGAGAAATTTTCTTGCTCATTTCCTTCAAAAACTTTGCCATCTTTACATATCCAAATTTTATCAGGCATAAAAGCTAAAATACTGAATCTACCCCTTTTTTCACCACCTGTCACAGATTCAAAAAGTGAGAAATATTTTTGATACGAAAATTTTTGTAGAAGTGAAACTGGCGTGAATAAATCACTAGAAATTTTTTTGAAGAAAATTTGATTATTCTTACTTAGATAATTTTCTAAAAATATATTTTTTTCTAGTTCCTTGATAATCATTTTGAATATAATTAATTGCTTTGCACCTTATATTTGCTTGCAAGATAGGTTACATATTGCATCATAATTTCTTGTGAAATTTGATCTTGCAGAAAAGATTTTACATTGAAAATTTCCATTTCATCAATTTTTTCTGGATAATTTATCTCATTAATTTTAGCGAATAAAACTTTATTCTCATCAACATAAATTTCAGAAAAACCGCCTTTTTTAACTGAGAAAATTAAATTCAAAAATTGTTGGTTAATTTTTTGATTTCTTCTATCAAGTTTATCCATTTTAGAAATTGAAACACCCATTATATTTTTAAGAAATTCTTCAGTTTTAGTGCCTTTTTCAACTTCAGTTTTTAATTGTTTTGCCTTTTGGTAAACTGCTTTTCCTAGCATATTTTTATTATAATCAGCTAAAACAAAATTTTTCACCTGAATTAATGGCTGTATTTTGCTTTCAGAAATTTCATCTAGCTTAATAATTGCATAAGAACTGCCATCTTTAGCCTCTAGCAAATCACTTGTTTCGCCCTCATTAAGGGCAAAAATATTTGGTAAAAAACCATCAAGCTCTGGCAGATTAATAATTTCTCCAGCTTGATTTTTACCTTCATTATCAATTGCAGAAATTTTGGATATTTTAAGATTAAGCTCGGCCGCTGCCTCCTCAAAGCTAGCACCCTCAGCAAGTTTATCCAAAAGATTATTAGATTTTTCATATAAAATATCTTCCACTGATTTATTTTTAGGTGGAATAGAAATTGATTTTTTATCAAGCAGAATATAACTTATTTTTCTATATTCTGGCAGGCGATAATTTTCTTTTTGCGTTTCATAGAAATCATTTAACTCAGCATCAGAAGGAGTTTTTAGGCTTGGAACAGAAGATTTATCAAAGCTGTAAATTGTAATATTTCTTTTTTGCTTTTCAAATTTATAGAATAATTTTGCATATTCATCATCAACTGGAATAATTGATGCAAATGATGATTCTAAAATTTCTAGTTTTTTGTCTCTAATATAATCTTTTAAGAAAGTTTCCTCACTTCCAGAAGCTGATATTTGAGCTTGCAAAGCTTCTTCATCAAGCTTACCATCTTGCGTGAAATCTTTTTTTATAACAAAAGATTCATCAAGCTCAATACCTAGATTTGTAAGCTCTGCCTCAAGAAGTTTGGTATTGATAATTTGTGTTAAAGAATTTTTTTTGATTATTTTTTCAAACTCAGGTGAAATTTCTCTCATACCTGAATTTTGAAGCCTTTGCTTCTGCATATTTACTTGTCTTTCAACATCATAATTTGTGATTGGCAAATTGCCAACTTGTGCAACTATTGTGTTGCCTTGCCCTTTCATAACATCGCCAATACCCCAAAAAACAAGGCCTACAATTAAAATACCGATAAAAACCAGAACAAAAAATTTTCCAACTAGATTTACTATATTTTGCATTTTATACTTCAAATTATTATTTTTATATTTACTTTGTAATTAAAATTACAAACTTTTCAAAGGGTTTTATATATGAAATTAATTGTGGGAAATTGGAAGATGAATCTTAGCCTTGCCCAAGCAAAAAACTTGGCAAGTGAAGTTAAAAACATTAAGCAAAACAGAAATGAGATTGTTCTTTGCCCGCCTTTTGTTTTCCTGCAATCTATTAGTGAAATAATTTCTAATTCACATATACATTTAGGCTCACAAGATTGCCATTACCTTGGGAGTGGTGCTTTTACTGGAGATATTAGCCCGATTATGTTAAAAGAATTTTCAGTGCAATATGTTATTTTAGGACATTCTGAAAGAAGGCAATATCACTTTGAAAATGATGATTTAGTTAATAAAAAGGCTAATTTTGCTATTCAAAATGGATTAATTCCAATTATCTGCGTTGGTGAAAATTTAACTGAGCGAGAAGCGAATAATCATAAAGAAATTGTTAGTAAGCAACTTGAAATTTCTACTAAAAATTTGAATGGAAAATTTGTGATTGCCTATGAGCCAGTTTGGGCTATCGGCACTGGCAAAACCGCACAAAAAGCGGAAATTTTAGAGATGCACCAATTTATAAAATCTAAATTTCCGAGCATAAAAATTCTTTATGGTGGTTCAGTAAATGAAAATAATTACTCAGAAATTTTGAATATAAATTCCGTTGATGGTTTGCTGATTGGCGGTGCGAGTATAGATTTTCAAAAATTTTCAAAAATTTGTCATTTCTAATTTGTGGCAATTTATCATCAGCATTAAAAGAAAAGACAATTTATTCTTTGTTGCCTTCCATAATCAAATTGATTTTCATTAGTAAAAATTGATTAATATCAACTTTAAGTTGTTTAATTAATTATTATATGAAAAAATTTCTTAGCCTTACACTATTGTCATTCACAATCCTCTCAAATTCTTATGCAATTGCTAAGGAAGAAAAGAAGGAGCCAGAAAAACTTGAAGATATAATAAAAATTCCTGGAAGTTTCACCGGTAAATTCGGCTTTATTTCTGATTATACTTGGAGGGGAATTGCACAATCAAATGAAAATGGAGCGATTCAAGGGCAGTTTGATTATAATCACGATAGCGGTTTTTATCTTGGAGCTTGGGCATCAAATGTTGATTTTGGTGCTACAAATGACGCTAATCTTGAGGTTGATGTTTATTCAGGCTATACCTTCAAATATGAAATGTTTGATTTCAACATAGGCGGAATTTATTATATTTATCCAGGTGCTGAAAGCTCATTTGAACTTGATTATTATGAATATCAAACCGCTGTAACTTCTGATTTTGATGTTGCTTCAGTTACTGGTTCAGTAAATTATACCCCTGATTTTAGTGGTGGCTTGGGTGAGGGTTATTACTATAAAGGTTTAGTAAATATTCCGCTACTTAAAAACCTTGATATAGTTAATAAACCTATTGAAACTGCACTTGGTGTTATTGATTCTCCGTTTAGAAATTATGGTATTTTGAACAAAGGTTATGGTTTTATTTCAAATGAGGTGGGTGTTTTTGCTTCCATCGGCAGACAAACCGTTCAAAATAATGTAGGCTTCACTTATCCAGATTATAATGACTGGGCAGTTGGTGCAAATTTCAGCTTCAAAGGCTTTGATTTAACTGTTCAATATGTTGATACTAATATTGATACAACGCGTTGCCCAGATTTATGTGATGGCAAAGTTTTGTTTAGCATCGGCAGAGCGTTTTAATATGATTTAATGTCCCCTCCCCTGTTTACGGGGGAGGGTTAGGGTGGGGGCATAAAATTGGGATTAAATTATATCTTCTAAGCCCCGCTCTTAATCTCCCCCCGCAAGCAGGGGAAGAAATGAAAACAAATAACAACCAAAAAGGCTATTTATGAAACTAAATATAAAAGCTAAAATTACCTTACTCTTAATGATATTCGGCTTAGTGCCACTAGCTGTGGTAATGCCTATTACCTTTGAAAAACTTGATGAAACAAGGCAAGCAAGGCTTGAAAATCTGTCCAGTAGAGCTGATATTGTTAATGAAGCTATAGATAGAAACCTTTTTGAAAGATATGGAGATGTTCAGGCTTTCAGCTTAAATAGTGCAATTCAAGATAAAAATAACTGGAGGAACGAAAGTGATGAGAACCCTCTAATTAAAGCTATCAATGGCTATATGACAAATTATGGCATCTATAAATTGATGCTAGTGCTTGATAGAAAAGGAAATGTAATTGCGGTAAATAATGTTGATCCGGTTGGTAAAGAATTAGACACTTCAAGCCTTTATGAAAAATCTTTTGCAGATAAATCTTGGTTCAAAAATGCAATTGAAGGAAAATTTTTAGAAAGCGAAACGCTCACTGGCACCGCAGTTGAACAACCTGCTTATAATGATGTTGTAGCAGGGGTCTATGGTGAAGATGGTTTTTCAATGGTTTTCTCAGCACCAATTAAAAATGCAGAAGGTAAAATTATTGGCGTATGGGCAAATTTTGCTGATTTCGGATTAGTTGAACAAATTGTTGCTGATTATCACAAAAAACTCAAAATG
>JANRLM010000050.1 GCA_033762595.1 Rickettsiales bacterium | reverse complement strand
GCAAAACCCTTGTTTTTATTGAAGTTAAAGCCAGAAAAAACCAATCTGAAAATGAAGTTATAACTTCAAATCAAATGAAAAGAATTTCTGATGCTTCAAGATATTTCTTAACAAAAAATAATAAATATTCAGAATATAATTTACGCTTTGACTTGATAATTTTTAACTCTGCTATATCCTTCAAACACATTAAAAATGCTTGGAATTTTTTTTGAAATATTCGCAAAAAAATTATGAAAATTAAATCACTTATAATTTTATTATCCTTATTTTCTGCAACTTCATGCGTGCCTGCAATAATTATGGGTGGTGCAGGTGTGCTTGGTTATTCAGCCTCGCAAGAACGAGGAATCGGTGGAGCAATTAGTGATAAAGCAATTGAAACAAAATTAGATGCCCTTTTTCTAACTTCAAAATATAAAGAATTATTTACAAATGTTAGCGTAAATTCAGTTGAGGGCAGGGTGCTTCTTGCTGGTAATGTTCCAAGCCGAGAAGCGAGAATTCAAGCGGAAAACATCGCTTGGAGTTTAAGTAGTGTGAAAGAAGTTCTTAACCAAATTAAAGTGGTTGATAAATACCAATTCAGCACCAAAGATTTAGCAAAAGATAGCTGGATTTCAACGCAGGTAGAATCTAGGCTTTTATTTAGTAAAAATATTTCTTCTTCAAATTACTCAGTTGAAACGGTTGATGGAGTTGTTTATTTGCTTGGCGTTGCAAAGGATAAATCTGAGCTTCAAGCTGTTGCTTCAACTGCCGCACAAGTGCCTGGTGTTAAAAAAGTGGTAAGCTATATTCGCTTGAAAGATCAGCAAATCCAAATGAAAAACCCACTCAAAAAATCTGGAATAATCTCTGATGAAGATGCTTATGATAGCGTTACTTATCAGCAGGTTGAGGAAGTTAATGTCAGGAAGCCTAGCTTAACTGATGCTCCTCAACAAAGTAACTCTAACAACTCCAACAACCCTTATGAGGTTATAGAAGATGATATGCCAACTCTTCCCGGCTCAATTAGAATGGGTGATAGATAAAAAATCTTCCAAAAAAATTTCTCGCAGGAAATTATTATCCATCTCTAAAAAATCTCTAAATGCTACCCTTGCAGAGCTAAAATTGCTTGAGTTTTTTAAGGGTTGCGAGGTTTCAATTTTTGTTTGCGATAATCTAGAAATTAAGAAAATAAATAGGAAATATCGTAAGAAAAATAAGCCTACAAATGTTTTATCTTTTCCATTTTTAGAATTTTATAATGGTAAATATCTAGGCAATAAAAAACTATTTTCAGCACTGCCAAAGCCACAGATTATCGGGGAAATTATTATAAGTTTAGAAAAATGTTTTGAAGAAAGTGAAACACAAAATATACCTTTTTATAATCATTTAACGCATTTATTCATTCACTCAATTTTGCATATATTAGGGTTTGATCATGAGAGAAATGATAGTGATGCAGAAATTATGGAAAATCTAGAAGGTAAAATTCTTAAGACGCTCAAAATAAAAAAGCCTTTGTAAATTATACAAAGGCTTAATAATTAAATCTTTATAAACTAATTTTATTGTGTAGCAGGGGGTGTATATCCTTGTATTTCGCATTTACCTGCACAAGATGCTTCTGCGGCTTGTTGTCTAAAATTATGAACCTCACCTCTAACCCTATTTCTTACATTACAAGAAAAATCCTTTTTTGCTGATGTATTACCACAAGCTTTTGCCGCTGGTGCTGCTTTAGGGGTGTAAGTATATCCACCATTTCCTGTGCAAGCACATTGTGCAAAAGCAGAGCCAGAGGAAAGTAAAAATCCTAAAGCTAGAGTTAAACATGTTTTCTTCATAAAACCTCTTTTTTATTTTGTTAGTAAGTAATTTTTAATCGCCTGTGCATTGAGATTTAATTTGTCTCTCAGCATCTCTAATTGTTCTCTTTGCAATATTAATATCACAATTCATTTGAGCTTGCTGCACCCTAAATTGATAGAATGCAGTTATTCTCTGGTTGCTCGCCTCACATTTACACTTTGCTTTTTGTGATTCTAAAACAAAGCAATTTCTTAAATTTGGGCTTCTTGATAATATCCTATCTAATGCACCGCACATAGACCTAATGGGTCGAATCTGAAGTTGTGCGTTTGCTTCATTCTGAACAAGCAGAAAAAAAATCAAAAAATTTACCGCTAAAAACTTCTTCATTAATTCAAAATATTATTTAAGTGCAACTTGCTTTTGTTGTTTTTGCGGTGTCATTAATTGCTTTTTTGGCATCTCTCATTTCGCATCTAAATTGTGCTTCTTGCTTTCTAATTTCATACAAAGCTAAAATTCTAACATTATCTGCTTCGCATTTGCACTTTCTTTTTGTATCAGTAATCGTTGAGCAATCTTTAGTCCTTGCCGAACCTGCATTTAACTTTTCTAAAGCAGGGCAGGTTGGCACTGGTGGAGGCGTTTGAGCCATAGCAACCGAAGATGCAGTTAATAGTAAAGTAAGGGTTAAAATTTTAAGAGTTTTTTTCATTTGAAATATTTTAATTTAATCAAGGATAATATTGCACAAAGTTCTAACTGGTTGAACATAGCTTGAGCATTGCTTGATTTTGTGGTTAACAAAACTTTTAATTACACTTTGATCTTTTACCCATTTGCCATTTGCATCTTGAACTAAACCTGGAATTCCGTATAAATCAGTAAAATATTGATTTCTAGCTGCTGCACTTGCTGCATTAAATGTTTCTGTACATCCTAACCTTGCTGTGGCAGCATTATTTTTACAAGTATCTCTAGCGGCTTTAAGTGTATCTCTGCAAGCAGCTTTAGCTGCTGCATCTGTTGCATTTTGTAAGCAGGTAGTATTTGCAGATTTAGCAGTGTTATTGCAATCAATGCTAGTTGTTTTTACACCTTGATTGCAAGTTTGTCTTTCTGCCCTTGCTTCACCCAATTCTCTCCTCATAATTTCCCTGTATGTAGTTTTTTGAGCCTTAGCACACTCATTTAATGCACGCCTTGCTCCTTGGCAGGCTCCAGCTCCAATGGTTTCTCCAGTAGTCTGCGAAAAAGAATTCTCTGCTGTAAAAATAACTCCTAAACATAATGCGGTTGCGATTAAATATTTTTTCATAAAACTCCTTTAGTTTTGTTAAATTGAAAAACTCAAATTTAATTAATTAAATAGTAAATTAACATAATTTTAACTAAAAGGCAATATTAATTTATATAAATTTTTAGGTGCTTTTCAATATGCTGTGTCGTTATAAATTTTATGCTATTTTTCTCTATAGTGTTACCCCCATTTGGTTAGTTAAATATTGGCATCATTCAACCGCATACACTTCATACCCGCGAAAGCGGGTATCCAGTCTTGTTTTATAGATTGCCGCTGGAGTTTACCCCGTGCTTGACACGGGGCGGGAATGAAGCATCGTATTAAATTCTTTAACCACGTTACAAGCACGGGGTGACAATCTGTGGTTAATTAGTTAAATCTATACTTGCTGAATGCTTATAATTTTATAAATATTATTAAGTGCTTAAAAAAATAAAAGTTATATGAAAAATTATTGGTTGTTAAAATCAGAGCCAGATAGCTGGAGCTGGCAACAGCAAGTTGAAAAAGGCAAAAAAAAAGGTGAGGCTTGGAGCGGTGTTCGTAACCACTTTGCCAAGAAAAATCTTATGGCGATGAAAAAGGGTGATTTGGCATTTTTCTACCATTCAAATATCGGAAAAGAAATTGTTGGCATAATTGAAATTGTAAAAGAATATTATCCAGATCCGACCGCAGAGCAAGGCTCTCCTTGGGTTGTGGTTGATGTTGTGGCAGTTAAATCATTCAAAAGGCCAGTAACTCTATCAGAAATTAAACAAGTGAAATCTTTGCAAGATATAAGCTTATTAAAGCATACAAGGCTTTCTGTGCAATCAGTTTCAAAAAATCATTGGGATATAATTTGTAAGATGAGTGGCGATTATTAGGGTTTGGGGCTTAGGGGTTGCAAGAAACTAGAATCTGGAAACTAGATAACCTAACTCTGAGCTCTGAAAAAACATTTACTAGCTAAAAAAATAAATTTTTTTCAAAAATTTTTGAAATTATTTTTTGATAAAAAATATTATTTCTTTTGAAGTCCTTGCTTTTCCTAAGTTGTAGAGGGAATAAAAAAAATTAAAATATCTATTGACGAGTGAAAAACTTATAGCTATAAGATAGCTCCCTTCACGATGAGGGTTTCAAAAAAATCATCGAAGCTTTTTAATATCGTTTATCAGGAAATGAAGACAGCGGAGTTAGTTAATTTTGCGTTGCCGAATTTGCATAGCAAATTCTAACTTTGTGAAAGTCTTCATAAATTTAGTTACTAAATATACTTATGTATATTTTACATGTACGTGCAACGAACGAAATTTCGTAATTTTTTTTGAGAATGTTAAATCATTCTTGAGAGAATTAAATTCTAAGTTTCTAAACTTGAGAGTTTGATTCTGGCTCAGAGTGAACGCTGGCGGCAGGCCTAACACATGCAAGTCGAACGCCCCGCAAGGGGAGTGGCAGACGGGTGAGTAACACGTGGGAACCTTCCCTATAGTTCAGAATAGCCCTGGGAAACTGGGAGTAATACTGAATACGCTCTTCGGAGGAAAGATTTATCGCTATAGGATGGGCCCGCGGCAGATTAGCTAGTTGGTGGGGTAATGGCTTACCAAGGCAACGATCTGTAGCTGGTCTGAGAGGATGATCAGCCACACTGGAACTGAGACACGGTCCAGACTCCTACGGGAGGCAGCAGTGAGGAATATTGGACAATGGAGGAAACTCTGATCCAGCCATGCCGCGTGAGTGATGAAGGCCTTCGGGTTGTAAAGCTCTTTAGGTAGGGAAGATAATGACGGTACCTACAGAATAAGCCACGGCAAACTTCGTGCCAGCAGCCGCGGTAATACGAAGGTGGCAAGCGTTACTCGGAATTACTGGGCGTAAAGCGCGTGTAGGCGGAAAAACAAGTCAGGGGTGAAAGCCTAGGGCTTAACCTTAGAATTGCCTTTGAAACTGTTTTTCTTGAGTATGGTAGAGGATGGTGGAATTTCCAGTGTAGAGGTGAAATTCGTAGATATTGGAAGGAACACCGGTGGCGAAGGCGACCATCTGGACCATTACTGACGCTGAGACGCGAAAGCGTGGGGAGCAAACGGGATTAGATACCCCGGTAGTCCACGCCGTAAACGATGAGTGCTAGTTGTCAGATTTATCTGGTGACACAGTTAACACGTTAAGCACTCCGCCTGGGGAGTACGGTCGCAAGATTAAAACTCAAAGAAATTGACGGGGACCCGCACAAGCGGTGGAGCATGTGGTTTAATTCGAAGCTACGCGAAGAACCTTACCACCTTTTGACATCCCTAACGCGTCCCTTATAATAGAGGGGCTTCGGTTCGGCCGGTTAGGAGACAAGTGTTGCATGGCTGTCGTCAGCTCGTGTCGTGAGATGTTGGGTTAAGTCCCGCAACGAGCGCAACCCTCATCCTTAGTTGCCAGCGAGTAATGTCGGGAACTCTAAGGAAACTGCCCGTGACAAGCGGGAGGAAGGTGGGGATGACGTCAAGTCATCATGGCCTTTACAAGGTGGGCTACACACGTGCTACAATGGGAGCTACAATGGGACGCTACTTCGCGAGAAGATGCTAATCTCAAAAATCTCCCTCAGTTCAGATTGTAGTCTGCAACTCGACTACATGAAGTTGGAATCGCTAGTAATCGCGGATCAGCATGCCGCGGTGAATACGTTCCCGGGTCTTGTACACACTGCCCGTCACGCCATGGGAGTTGGTTTTACCTTAAGCTGTTGAGCTAACTGCAAAGAGGCAGACATCCACGGTAATATCAATGACTGGGGTGAAGTCGTAACAAGGTAGCCGTTTCGGAAGGAGCGGCTGGATTACCTCCTTAAAGATTTGTTATGGTTAACTTTTCCTTCGGGTTAAGTTCTGTAACTTTAATCATTATACATAATAATTAACTAACCCGCTGTCCTTCATTTCCTGATAATGTAGATATTTACCTTTCATTTTTTTAACTTCCTTTTTTACAATACTTGTTTAGTGTAAATTTTATTTTTACTCTGAGTAAAGTTAAGATTCTATATATTGTTTGTGATCGCGAACAAGATTAAGTGGGTGAAGAAATCTCTTGATTTCGACTTCTTTTTTAAGATCTTTCGCTATGCTCATGATAGCAAATTGAAAAACCTATAAAAATTATGAAAACTGATAAAGAAATATTTTTAGATGAGTTAGTTCGCGTTAATTTGGCGGGTGAATATGGTGCGAAAAGAATTTATGAGGGGCAATTAGCTGCCTTAAAAAATTCGCCTGATGCCTATAAAAAAGTTGAACATATGCTCGCCCAAGAGCTTGAGCATCTAAAATATTTTGAAAAAGAATTAGTTATTAGGAAATCTCGCCCTTCTTTATTCTCGCCATTATGGCATGTTGGCGGTTTTGCACTTGGTTATATAACTGCGAAACTAGGTGAAAAATCCGCTTATGCATGCACTATTGCGGTTGAAGAAGTTATAGATAAGCATTATCAAGAGCAAATTTTAGAAATAGAAAAATTTTCTTCTGAAGAAAATGATGAAACCTTAAATATTCTAAAAAATGATATTGAAAAATTCAGATGTGAAGAAGTTGAGCATAAAGAAACATCGGAAGCTGAGGGTGCAAGCACATCTCGGCTATATCCGCTAATTCATTTTGCCGTTTCAAATATCAGTAAAATTGCAATAAAAGTTGCAAAGAAAATTTAATTATTTCGGTTCAATCATATCTTTTGCGATAACCCATTTATCAAAATCAGCATCACTAACAAGCCCTAGTTCTAAAGCGGATTGCTTAAGTGTTAAGCCTTTTTTGTGAGCGTTTTTTGCAATTTTTGCTGCATTATCATAACCAATATGAGGGTTGAGAGCGGTAACAAGCATCAAAGATTGTGCCATTAACTCTGAAATTCTTTCTTTATTAGCTTCAATTCCAACAACGCATTTATCAGTAAAACTTCTCGCTCCATCGGCAAGTAATTCAATTGATTGTAGCAGGTTATAAATCATAACTGGCTTGAAAACATTCAATTCAAAATGTCCATTTGAGCCAGCGATAGAAATAGCAACATTATTACCCATCACTTGTGCGGAAATCATGGTTAAAGCCTCGCATTGCGTAGGGTTCACTTTTCCCGGCATTATTGAGCTTCCCGGTTCGTTTTCTGGTAATGATAACTCACCAAGGCCAGAGCGTGGGCCAGAAGCAAGAAAGCGAATATCATTTGCTATTTTCATAAAGCTAACTGCAATAGTATTTAACGCACCAGATGCTTCAACGATAGCGTCATTTGCAGCCAAAGCCTCAAATTTATTGGGTGCAGTAATAAATTTGAAGCCTGTTAATTCCGCTACTTTTTGAGCAAATTTTTGGCCAAATTCTTTACGAGTATTGATTCCAGTGCCAACTGCAGTGCCACCTTGTGCAAGCTGAAGGAGGCGAGGTAGAGCGTTTTTAATTCTCTCCAAGCCATATTCAACTTGAGTTACATAGCCTGAGAATTCCTGCCCAAGCGTCATTGGGGTTGCATCTTGGGTGTGGGTTCTACCGATTTTGATAATATCTTTGAATTCTATTGCTTTTGCATCAAGTGCTTTGTGAAGCTGATACAAAGCCGGAATTAGATTATTATTAATCTGCTCAACTGCCGCGATATTCATTGCAGTTGGGAATGTATCATTAGAGCTTTGCCCCATATTAACATGATCATTAGGGTGAACCGGTTTTTTAGAGCCAATTTCACCGCCAAGCATTTCAATCGCACGATTTGAAATAACTTCATTCGTGTTCATATTTGTTTGAGTTCCAGAGCCAGTTTGCCAAACAGAAAGTGGAAAATGCTCAAGCAATTTTAACTCAAAAACCTCTTTAGAAGCATTGCAAATAGCATCACCAATTTTTTTATCCAAATCGCCAAGCTCCATATTAACTTGTGCAGCTGCGTATTTTACAATTCCTAATGCGCGAACGAGGGCAGGGGGCATTTTCTCCTTTCCAATTGCAAAATTTATAAGGGAGCGAGCTGTTTGTGCGCCATAATATTTATCACTCGGCACATCTATTGGCCCGAATGTATCAGATTCACTGCGAAAATTGGTTGATGCTTGGTGATTAATTGTTGATGGTTTTGTCATGGTTATAAAAATAAATTAGTTTTGATAATTCTTTAATACTAAAACTAAACGCTATAATAATTAAGGAACTCAACTGGGTGTGGAGTGTGCTCCATATCGTAAATTTCCTTCATTTTAAGCTCAATATAGCCATCAATTAAATCATCAGTGAAAACACCACCTTTTTTGAGGAATTCCCTATCTTTGCTTAAAGCCTCCAACGCTTCACGAAGTGAACCGCAAACGGTTGGAACATTTTTTAATTCCTCTGGTGGAAGGTCATAAAGGTTTTTATCCATAGCTTCACCAGGGTGGATTTTATTTTGGATTCCGTCAATTCCAGCCATTAACATCGCCGCAAATGAGAAATATGGATTTGCAGTTGGATCAGGAAAACGAACTTCAATTCTTTTGCCTTTAGGGCTTGCAGAATAAGGAATTCTAATAGATGCAGAGCGGTTACGAGCTGAATAGGCAAGTAAAACTGGTGCTTCAAAACCCGGTATCAAACGCTTGTAAGAATTTGTTGAAGCGTTAGTGAATGCGTTCAAAGCCTTAGCGTGCTTGATAATTCCGCCAATGTAATAAAGTGCAGTTTCAGATAAATCAGCGTAACCATTACCAGCAAAAAGTGGTTTGCCATTATTCCAAATTGATTGGTGAGTGTGCATTCCAGAGCCATTATCGCCTTTAACTGGCTTTGGCATAAAAGTTGCAGTTTTGCCGTAAGATTGTGCCACATTATGCACAACATATTTATATTTTTGAACTGCATCTGCCATTTCAATAAGCGTGCCAAAGGTAATTCCAAGCTCGCATTGTGCAGGTGCAACCTCGTGGTGATGAATAACGCTATTCACCCCAAATTGACGAAGTACAGAAACCATTTCTGCACGAATATCATTTAAGTGATCAACCGGTTGAACTGGGAAGTAACCGCCCTTAACGCGAGGCCTATGGCCCATATTTCCATTCGGATATTCAGTGCCAAAA
Source organism: Rickettsiales bacterium (assembly GCA_033762595.1). Lineage (NCBI taxonomy): Bacteria > Pseudomonadati > Pseudomonadota > Alphaproteobacteria > Rickettsiales > Rickettsiales bacterium. Next base: position 9,621 of record JANRLM010000050.1, on the reverse strand, counting down.
TTTGTTGGAAGTTCTTCTGAATCAAGCGAGTAAAAATTGCCGTGAGAGGAGACATCAAAACGAGCATTATCAAACACAAAAAACTCTAATTCAGGGCCGAAATATGCGGTATCACCAAGTTTAGTGAATTTGAGATATTCTTCCGCACGCTTAGCAGTCGAGCGAGGGTCGCGTTCATAGCCTTGCCCTGTGTTTGGTTCAATCACATCGCAGAATAAAATTGCAGTTGGTTGGGCAGCAAAGGGATCAAGCGAAATAGTATTTGCATCTGGCATTAATATCATATCAGATTGGTTGATTTCCTTCCAGCCAGCAATTGATGAGCCATCAAACATAACGCCTTCAACGAAGGTATCAGCTGAAATTTCTGATGAATGATAGGCTGTGTGCTGCCATTTTCCTTTAGTATCAGTGAAGCGAAAATCAATGAATTCAATATTATTTTCTTTGATAAATTTGAGAGCGTTTTCAGCGTTTGACATAATTTAGACCCGTTAAAAGTTATAAGTAACGGGATTAGATATATAGCAATAAGTTGAGTTCACGCAAGTATGAAATTTTGTTTTTTTTGGGGACATTGTTAGGTAAATATAGATATAAGCTACTAAACCAAGAATTGTCACCCCGCATTTATTGCGGGGTTAATTGTTGAAATTACTTATAAACCTTAGGTTATGAGCTAGTTTTATGTTTAACCCCGCAATAAATGCGGGGTGACACTAAAGAGAAAAAACTACAGAAATTAATTAAAATCTATCTATACCTAACAATACCTTTTTTGGAATAAATTATAATCAATGAATGAGAAATTTGACAAACTACCACAGGTTGAGTATATTAAACCTGTGGTTGAAGCAAATTTCATATTTAATTAATGAAAATAAAATCATTCATCATAAATTTTATAATCTGGTTTATAGCAATTTACGGCAGTGCTTTTGCGATTTTCAAAGAGGTTTTTAATATCAATTTTTTAGCTTGGATAATTTTCTGTGCGTTACTTTCTGCGATTAATTCTTTTGTGAATAAAATGAATTTATAAAAACAGCTTATGAATAATTCCCCTATGAAGTAAAAGCCCTGCATTAGTTGGCTTTACCCTATCATTAGAGATTTTAAGATATTTTGCTTCAATCAAATTTTCTATGATTTTTTTGTCAAAATAATCCTCAAAATTTTTCCCTGCGAAATGATTAAATTTTTTGAAGCTAAAACCCTTTTTTACTCTTAAGCCCATATAAACAAATTCTTCAACTTGTTGCTCAAAAGTTAGTTTTGTTTTGGATTGCAGGCCGTGATTATTTTTTTTAATGCTTTCCAGCCATTTTTCAGGCGAGTGAATATTTAGCGTTTGAGTTTTTAGGTTTGATGCTGAATTTCCTGTTTCTAGTTTCCAGTTTCCATTTAGCAACCGCCCGTGCGCACCAGCACCAATGCCGATATAATCGCCATATTGCCAGTAATTCATATTGTGTTTTGATTCAAAACCCTTGCGAGAGAAATTTGAAATCTCATATTGAAGAAGCCCGTTTTTCTTGGCTTTTTCAATTGTTAAATTATATAAATCATTTTGAATATCGGTGTTAGGTAAGGCGAATTCTTTGCGTTTATAACGCCCGTAAAAATCAGTGCCTTTTTCAATTGTTAATTGATAAAGCGATAAATGAGGCGAGCCAAATTCAAAAGCAAAATCAAGTTCTTGTCGCCAATTATTAATGTTTTGGTTTGGAAGTGCGTAGATTAAATCAAAAGAAAAATTATCAAAAATTTTACCTGCCATTTTTATGGCATTTATAGCTTGTGATGAATTATGTTTTCTCCCTAAAAATTTTAGATTTTCTTCATTAAAAGATTGAACGCCGATAGAAATTCTATTGACTCCAGCGAGTTTGAAATTCTTGAATTTTTCTGCCTCTGAGGAAGATGGGTTGGCTTCTAAAGTGATTTCTGCATTTTTTTCAAGGTTGAATTTTTGGGATATTCTATCAATAATTTTTTCAATGGTTTTAGGCTTCATCAGGCTTGGTGTTCCGCCACCAAAAAATATTGTGGTAATTTTTAACTGAGGGTTGAGAATATTTGCGTAATAATCTATTTCTTTAAGGTAAGCGTTTTCCCAGTCTTGATAATTAATATTATCTCGTTCGTGGCTGTTGAAATCACAATATGGGCATTTTTTTTCACAAAACGGCCAATGAATGTAAAAGCTTGAGTTCATTAAATATTGTCTTTGTATCTATGAAATCATTGAAAAATCAGTAAGTTTTGATATAATCAAAAGAAAATTTTAGTAAAATGAATTCAGTTAAAAAAGTATTTTTAGTTTTCTTGCTCAGTGTGTTTTTTGTTTCATCAGAATCTAACGCTCAAAGCTTTAATCTTCAATCTGTTATTGATGCTATTTTGAGCGATGTTCAAGCAAATGCAGAAAAGGATTTAGCCTATAAAGAATCAGTTTTGAAAGCTTTTGCCAAAAATTATCAAAATGGTCAAACTTTTAACTTTGATGAAAACCCAAAAGATGCTGTAAACGCAATTAGAGCCTTAAATAAAGTTTTGAAAAGTCTTAATTTACCATCGGTAAATTCAAATTATCTTAAACTTCCAGCCTATGTTTATAAAGGCATTGATAATCCAAAACTTCTAGATATGAGCCCTATAAACTATGGCGTAAGATGTGGTTTGAATGCTCCTAATGATTGTTATCAAGATCAACCAAATGCAAATACCTCTAGAGAGCTTGATGAGAATATTACAATTCCATAAAGAGCCCTTTCAAATTTGTAAGTATTCACTAAACATAGATTTAATCACAAATTGTCAACCCGTGCTTGTCAAAAGGTTAATGGTTGAGAGAGTTTTTAGCTTTAAGTTTTTAGCGAGTTTTATAGTTAACCCCGCAATAAATGCGGGGTGACAATTTGTGATTAGGTGGATAAATCTATGCTTAGCAAGCACTCTCAAAATTTCATTCAATAAATAACTTGCATATTTTTTCTGTTTGCATTAATTCAAGCTAGAAATTTAGGCTCTGGGTTCTAGAAGTTTGGGCAATATAATTTATCCCTAACCCCTAGAACCTAGCCCCTAGAACCTACAATCAACAACAAAACAAAGTAAAAATTATGTCAGCAGGTCAGAAATATCCTATTGAAAAATATCGTAATATCGGTATTTGCGCACACATTGACGCAGGAAAAACAACCACTACAGAGCGTATTTTATATTACACTGGTAAATCTCATAAAATTGGTGAAGTTCACGAAGGTGCTGCCACTATGGACTGGATGGAGCAAGAGAAAGAGCGTGGAATTACAATCACTTCAGCGGCAACAACTTGCTTCTGGAATAATCATAGAATTAACATTATTGATACCCCTGGTCACGTTGATTTCACTATTGAAGTTGAGCGTTCACTTAGGGTTCTTGATGGTGCTGTAACAGTGTTTGATGGTGTTGCAGGTGTTGAACCGCAATCTGAAACGGTTTGGAGGCAGGCTGATAAATATGGCGTTCCTAGAATGTGCTTTGTGAATAAGCTAGATAGAACTGGTGCAAATTTCTTCCGTTGTGTTGAAATGATTAAAGATAGATTAGGTGCAAACCCTCTTGTAATGCAATTACCAATTGGTGCTGAAGCTAATTTGCAAGGCGTTGTTGACCTTATGAAAATGAAAGGCGTTGTTTGGAAAGGTGATGAGCTTGGTGCTAAATTTGAATATGTTGAAATTCCAGATGATTTGAAAGAGCAAGCTAAAGAATATCGTGAAAAGCTTGTTGAAACTGCTGTTGAAGCGGAAGATGCTTTGATGGAAAAATATCTCGAAGGTAAAGAAATTTCAGAAGAAGAATTAAAAAGAGCTATTCGTAAGGGAACTATTGGTTTGAAATTTGTTCCAATTTTTACTGGTTCTGCCTTCAAAAACAAGGGTGTTCAGTTGCTTCTTGATGGTGTGGTTGATTATCTTCCGTCTCCAATTGATATTCCTGATGTTCAAGGTTGTTCAGTTGATAACCCTGAAGAAGCTATGAGCCGCAAAGCTAATGAGAAAGAGCCTTTCTCAGCCCTTGCTTTCAAAATTATGAATGATCCATTTGTTGGTTCATTAACATTTATTCGTATTTACTCTGGCACATTAAATTCTGGTGATGCACTTTTGAACTCTGTAAAAGATAAAAAAGAGCGTATTGGCCGTATGTTATTAATGCACGCAAATAACAGGGAAGATATAAAGCAAGCTGTTGCTGGTGATATCGTTGCGGTTGCGGGCTTAAAAGATACTACGACTGGTGATACATTATGTGATCCATCTAAGCCAATTATCCTAGAGAGAATGGATTTCCCAGAGCCAGTAATTGAAATTGCTATTGAGCCAAAAACAAAAGCTGACCAAGAGAAAATGGGTATGGCGATTGCTCGTTTAGTAGCTGAAGATCCATCACTTCGTGTTTCTTCAAATGAGGAAACTGGTCAAACTATCCTTAAAGGTATGGGTGAACTTCACCTTGAAATTATCGTGGATAGAATGAAGCGAGAATTTAATGTTGAAGCAAATGTTGGTGCGCCTCAAGTTGCATATCGTGAAACTATCACGAAAAGATATGAACTTACTTACACTCACAAAAAACAATCTGGTGGTGCTGGTCAATTCGCGAAAATCAATGTTATTTTTGAACCGAAAGAACCTGGTGAAGGCTATGAATTTATCAATGAAGTAACTGGTGGTAATGTTCCGCGTGAATATATTCCAGCGGTTGATAAAGGTATCCAATCAGCTTCTACAACTGGCACTATTGCTGGTTATCCTACAATTGATTTCAAAGTTACATTAAATGATGGTGCTTATCACGATGTTGACTCAAGTGCGTTAGCGTTTGAAATTGCTGCTCGTGCTGCATTCCGTGAAGCTATGGAAAAAGCTGGCCCTGTTCTTTTAGAGCCAATTATGAAAGTTGAAGTTGTAACCCCTGAAGATTATATGGGTGATGTTATAGGCGATCTTAACTCTCGTCGTGGTCAAATCAACTCAATGGATGATAGGGGAAATGCGAAAGTTATTAACGCAAAAGTTCCGCTTGCATCTATGTTTGGCTATGTTTCTCAACTTCGCTCGCTTTCTCAAGGTAGAGCTCAATTTACTATGGAGTTTGCTCATTATGCTCAAGTTCCAAATGCAATCGCATTAGAAGTAAAAGCAAAAGTTGCATAAATCATTAGCAAGCAAATTTGCTTGCTTAGGATTTTGCCATCCAAGAATTTACAATGTAAATTCTTGGATCTCAGAAAGATTTGAGATTCTAAAGCCCCGTTATATTAATTTATGCGGGGCTTTTTTATTTCAAATTTTATCTTCTATTAATATTCTGTTAACCATTGCTGTGTTAAAGTTACAATAGATATTTTATTGTAATAAATTTTTGGGGGCGGTTAGTTAAATTTGTTGCTTATAAACCAATGGTTGAATAATATAGGCAAAAATTTAACTTCTGATTAATAAGTATGTCGTATCATATTCTTGTAGTTGATGATGATCCATTTCAGTTAAAAACAATTCAATTAACAATTCAGAAAATTCTAAATTATAAAGTAACCGCAGTTAATAGCGGTGAAGAGGCGATTGATTTGCTGCTTTCTCCAAAAGGTGCTGAGATTAATTTGGTTATACTAGATATGCAAATGCCAAAAGGTTTAAGTGGCTTTGATGTTTTGGATAAAATCTGCCCTATCAAGCCAGATTTACCCATTATTATGAATACTGCTCACGCTGATGTTTCAAAGGCGGTTGAGGCACTCAAAAAAGGTGCAATAGACTTCCTTGATAAAAAAGATGGGCCAGAGAGAATGAAGGTTTCAATTGAAAATGTTCGCTTGCTTTCTGGCTTAAATAAGCAGGTTAAAAAACTCACAAGTTTTGCCAATAATAAGTTTGATTTTACAGATATAATTGGCGATAGCCGAGCTATAAAAAAAGCAATTAATGTTGCTTACAAGGCTTGTGGTTCAAATATTCCGGTTTTGATTTCCGGTGAAAATGGGTGTGGTAAAGAGCTTTTTGCAAGGGCAATCCATTCAAATAGCTTAAGAAAGAACGCCCCTTTTATTGCGGTTAATTGTGCTGCAATTCCTCAAAATTTAATTGAAAGCACGCTTTTTGGTCATGAAAAAGGCTCATTTACTGGTGCGATTGATAAAAATGCTGGCAAATTCAGAGAGGCTGATGGCGGAACAATCTTCCTAGATGAAATAGGGGAATTAAGTTTAGAAGCTCAATCTAAGCTACTCAGAGTATTGCAAAATTTTGAAATTGAGCCAGTTGGTGCAAATAGCCCTATTAAGGTTGATGTTAGGGTAATTTCTGCGACAAATAAAAATCTTGAAGAGGAAGTTAGGGAAGGTAGGTTTAGGGAGGATTTATTATATCGTATAAATGTTTATCCAGTTCAAGTGCCAGCTTTGAGAGAGAGGAGGGAGGATATTCCACTTTTACTCAAGCATTTTATTGATAAAATCTGCACTAAAGAAAATAGAAAAATTTTAGATTGTGATGCAAAATTAGTTGATGTTCTTTCAGAATATTGGTGGCCGGGGAATATTAGGCAATTTGAAAATGCTATTTTTAGAGCAATAATTTTATCAGATGGAAACCGCTTAAAAATTGAAGATTTTGAAACAATATTAAGTGCAATTAGCAATAATTATGTAAAAAATTCTAGTTCAAATAATTCTATTGCAAATAATAATCCGCAACAAGAAATTTCAGAAATAGTTGGAACTCTAAGTAATGGATCGGGCAAGTTCAAATCAATGATTGAATATGAAAAAGATATCATTGAGCAGGTTTTGCATTTTTATAATAATAATATTTCAAAAGTTTCCAAAGTGCTTGGAATAGGTCGTTCAACTCTATATCGTAAGATGAAAGAATATGGCCTTGATGAAGGAATTATTGAAGAAATATCTGAGTTTAGAAAAGAGATTGGGGAGTGATAATTATAGTATTGTTAGGTGGCTATAGATTTAAGTTCTTTATCTCAAATTGTCACCCCGTGCTTGTCACGGGGTTAATGGTTGAAAGCGTTTTTAAACAAGCTTCTGAGCTTGTTTTATGTTTAACCCCGCAATAAATGCGGGGTGACACTAAAAATAAATATACAGAAATTTTATATATCTATATTTACGCACACACCGATAATTATCACCTCTCAACTCTAATCATAACTGGCTTTTCAAGAAGATAATTCTGTTTTTGAATTTCTTTCAGTGAAGATAAAATTGCTTTTTCCTTCTCATTTCTTGTCATAAAAACTACATCAGCGGATTGTTGATTACCAGCGGATTGCTGGTGAATTTTTTCAAAACCTACGGAATTATTACTAAAAATTGAGGTGATTGATGAGAGCACGCCGTCCTCATCTTTGACGCTGAAACGCAGATAAAACTCGCCTTCATGATCTTCTATTGAGGAATATTTCGCATCGCTTAAATTGCTTGCTGGGCTTGAAAATGGATAGGAAAAATTTCCCCTCGCAATATCACAAATATCTGCAACCACTGCGGAGGCAGTTTGCATCATTCCAGCACCAGCACCTTCTAAATAAAGGGGGCCGAGGGCATCACATTCAAGTTTTACCGCACCAAGTACGCCATCAACATAAGCCATTTCGTGCGAGAGAGCCACAAGGCTTGGGTGAACGCGTTGCTCAATAAAGCCGTTTTCACGAGTCAGAGAAGTTGCGATAAGCCTAATTCTGAAGCCGAATTGCAGGGCATATTTTATATCTTTAAGAGAGATATTTCTAATGCCTTCAACATAAATTGAGTTTACATCAGGTTTGATAGAATAAGCTAGTGCTGAGAGAATAGAAAGCTTGTGGCTTGCATCAATACCATCAATATCAAAGCTAGGGTCAGCTTCCGCATAGCCGAGTTTTTGAGCTTCAAGCAATGCATCTTCAAATGATTTATTTTCCAAAAACATTGATGAAAGAATAAAATTACAAGTTCCGTTAAGAATAGCGGAAATCTTGGATATTTTATTACCAAGCAGAGCCTCTTTAATGGTTTTTATTACTGGAATTCCACCTGCAACAGATGCTTCAAATTGCAGATAAAGATTGTTTTCTTCCGCAAGTTTTGCCAGCTCCACGCCATATTTTGAGAGCAGAGCCTTGTTTGCAGTTACATAATGTTTTTTATTTTTAATCGCCTTAAAAGCGAGTTCTTTTGAGATTCCTTCCGCACCACCAATTAACTCAATAATCGCTTCAGCTTCAGGTATTTCAGCGAGTTCAAGGGCGTTATCGCACCATTTAATATGACTAAGATTTATATCACGAGCTTTATTTTTATCACGAGCAGAAACTGCGATAATTTCAATTTTCTTGCCAGTTTTTTTGTGAAGAATTTCCTGCTTATCAGCTAGGATTTTCATAACGCCAGAGCCAACCGTTCCAAGCCCCGCAATTGCAATTTTTAATGATGATGACATAAGTTTAAGCTATTTTTTTATTTATCAATCCTGTTGTTGGTGAGGAGGCATCGCCGAAATCTTTGCGTTTCATTCTGCCAGCTAAGAATGCTTTTCTGCCAGATTCTACCGCAAGTTTCATAGCTTCTGCCATTAAAATTGGGTTTTTAGCTTCAGCAATTGCAGTATTTACAAGCACTGCATCACAGCCCATTTCCATTGCTTGAGCGGCCTCAGAAGGCACGCCAACGCCTGCATCAACTAAAACCGGCACTTTAGATTGCTCAATTATAAATTTGATATTGAGAGGGTTTTGAATGCCAAGCCCGCTGCCAATCGGCGCGCCAAGTGGCATTATGGCACAGCAACCAGCTTCTTCTAAAAGTTTGGCAATTATTGGGTCATCAGAGGTATAAGCCATAACATCAAACCCATCTTTAACAAGAATTTCTGCGGCTTTGAGGGTTTCAACTACATTTGGGTAGAGAGTTTTTTGATCCGCTAGAACCTCTAATTTTACTAAATTCCAGCCACCAACTTCACGAGCTAAACGGAGAGTTCTAACCGCATCTTCAGTTGTAAAACAACCTGCTGTATTCGGCAGATAAGTATATTTTTTAGGGTCAATAAAATCTTGCAACATTGGCTGGTTTTTCTCATGAATATTCACCCTTCTAACCGCAACGGTTACAATCTCAGCTCCGCTTGCAATAACGGCTTCAGCGTTTTCCTGCAGGGATTTATATTTGCCAGTGCCAACTAGCAAACGAGATTTGAATTTTCTTCCAGCTACTTCAAAAAAATCTGTCATTTTTCAAAAATTTTAATTTTGGAAATTTTAATAGAGCAATTACAGATTTTAATCAATCAGCTTTCTAACCGCACCTTCGATATCCTCCTGCCTCATTAGGCTTTCGCCAACTAAGAAGGCGTAATAGCCGTGTTGCATCATAAGGTTTATATCATCACTTGTGTAAATTCCGCTCTCACAAACTTTGATATAATCATCTGAAATTTTTTTGGCTAGATTTATGCTATTTTGTAATGAGATTTCCATAGTTTTGAGGTTTCTATTATTAACCCCAACCATTTTGGAACGCATTTTAAGTGCGGTTTCTAGCTCTGCTTCATCGTGAACTTCAATCAGAACATC